>CAMJWJ010000037.1 GCA_946409435.1 uncultured Prevotella sp.
CGCGCGTATGCGTATATATTGCTAATAGTACTTTTTAACCCACACTTCCCACACTCCCCACACCTAAAGGTATGGGATTGCAACGCCACACTCATGCCTTTAGGTGTGGGGAGTGTGGGAAGTGAGGGTTCTTTTTTCCTTTCCCTACTATATACGCGCGCGCGTATAGGGTGACGCAACACCGAAGTCAGAAGGTTGTCAGAACGCCCTGTACATCGGCGTTCTGTCAACCTGTCACCCTATAACTCAAAAATTTCCTGTATATGTTGACATGATTGCCGGTGTGCCGCGGGTGTCATCACGATGGATGGGTTTAGGTGGTTCGTTGGAAAAATGTTCTGAAATATTTGCATACTTCAGAAAAAACGACTATATTTGCAGCGTTATATACAAATGATATTTCAAAGATGCGTATGGAAACATTAGACGAGATTGACCTGCAGATACTCAAGACGCTGCAGCGTAATGCGAAGCTGACGACCAAGGAACTGGCCGATGCCGTCCACCTGACGCCAACACCCGTCTTCGAGCGGCAGAAGCGGCTCGAGAAGCGCGGATATATCAAGAAGTATGTCGCCGTGCTCGATGCCGAGAAGCTGAACCTGGGACTGCAGGTGTACTGTAAGGTGAAGCTCAAGCAGATCAACCACGAGATAGCCGATGCCTTTAGCCGCAGAATAATGCGTATCCCCGAGGTGACTGAATGTTACAACACCTCGGGGGCCTACGACTATCTGTTAAAGGTTCGTGCTCGTGATATGAAACAGTATCAGGAGTTTGTGCTCAACAAGTTGGGCGAGATCGACAGCCTTAGCTCCATCGAGAGCACCTTCGTCATGAGCGAGGTGAAACAGAGCAACGGCATCAACCTCTGACTACCGGTAGCACTCGAAGATGCGGTTGACCACCTTGCTGTCCATCTTCGGCGACAGCAGGCTGACCAGCCACACCACGGGGAAACCGCCGACCATGGCGATGGCTCCGCAGTTGATGGGGTTGACAGGGTTGCCCAGCAGCATGTTGACCACGGTGATGCCTACGCCCCAGATGAAGCACGCCCACACGCTGGCCGTCGTCACGCCACGCCAGTAGAGACCGAGCATGAAGGGAGCCAGGAAGGCACCCGCCAGGGCACCCCACGAGATGCCCATCAGCTGGGCGATGAACGTCGGGGGATTGAGTGCGATGAGCAGCGAGATGGCTATGAAGAACATGATGAGCACGCGCATGACTACCACCTTGCGGCGCTCAATCTTCTCGGCCACGACATCGTCGATGGTTCCTTCCTCAACCTCGCCGGGCAGCGACTTCTTGTCGCGATAGATGAGGTCGAGCGTCATGGTGGACGACGAGGTGAGCACCAGCGAGGCCAGCGTCGACATCGATGCCGACAGCACCAGCAGCACCACCAGGGCGATGAGCACGTCGGGCAGCGTGACGAGCATGGCGGGCACGATGGAGTCGAAGGCTATCTTGCCGTTGGCTACCACCGGCTCGTACAGTCGGCCGAAGCCGCCAAGGAAGTAGCAGCCGCCAGCCACGACGAAGGCGAACACGGTCGAGATGATGGTGCCGCGGCGGATGGCACTCTCGTCGGTGATGGAGTAGAACTTACCCACCATCTGGGGCAGTCCCATCGTGCCTAACGACGTCAGGACTACCACGCCGAGCAGTCCCCACGGGTCTGGACCGAACCATGACGCAAAGCCGCCGTTCACCGTCGCGTCGGCATCGGAGGGCAGCTGTGCCAGCTTCTCGACGGCTGCCGTCAGTCCGCCCTGGGCGTTCAGCACGGCAACGATGATGGCCACGATGCCGAAGAGCATGATGATACCCTGGATGAAGTCGTTGACGGCCGTAGCCTTATAGCCGCCGAGGATGACGTAGACGGCCGTCAGTATGGCCATGATGACCACACAGTACTCGTAGGGTATGCCGAAGCCCATCTCGAACAGCGTCGAGATGCCTTTATACACGCCGGCGGTGTAGGGAATGAGGAATACGAATGCGATGATCGAGGCTGCCACGCGCAGTCCCTGGTCGGCAAAGCGGGTGCCGAAGAAGTCGGGCATGGTGCGCGACTCGATGTGCTGTGTCATCAGTTTGGTGCGGCGCCCCAGGATGAGCCATGCCAGCAGCGAGCCGATGACGGCATTGCCCACGCCAATCCACGTCGAGGAGAGACCGTACTTCCAGCCGAACTGTCCGGCGTAGCCTACGAAGACGACGGCCGAGAAATAGCTGGTGCCGAAGGCGAAGGCTGTCAGCCACGGTCCGACGGCGCGTCCGCCCAGTACGAATCCTTCTACGCTGCCGGCTTGCTTGCGGGTGTAAAGTCCCACGCCAATCATCACGGCTAAGAATAAAATGGTCAGGAGTATCTTGATAATCATTGTCTCGTTGTTTCGTTAAATCGTTGTTTCGTTATGTTGTTGTCTTGTTATCACGACCTTTCTGCTTAGAACGCCACCTGCACCTGGCCTTGCAGCCAGTTGTAGTCCTTCTGGTACTTGCTCCAGGTGCGTGTGTACTGAAGCTGTACGCGGCAGTTCTTGTAGAACCAGTACTGCAGGCCGGCGGTGGCCTGGGTCTGGCGGTACTTCATGTCGGTATTGCGGTCGAAGTAGTCGACGGAGGCAATGGCGTCGATGCCCTCAAGCAGGGGGACTGCCGTGGTGACGTAGCCGCCCATGCTGCCTACCTTGCCGTCCTTGCCGCCAAGCCACTCGGCACGAACCTTCAGCGGACGGGCCTCCTTGTACTGGCCGGGGGCATAGTGGCCGCTCTTCCATTCAGCACCGATGCTATAGCGGTCGCGGCGGTAGTTGTCGCCCACCTGAATGTCAGGATTCCATGCGGCAGTGCCTACGGCATGGCCGCGGCCCTTCTGGCCGCTGACCACGAAGCGCAGCTCGTCGGTGGGGCGCAGCTCCAGTTTGGCAATGATGTCCTTGTCGTCGTTGCCGTCCTTGCGGTTGATGCCCTGTCCGTTCATGACGGCCAGCTCGTAGTGTATGAGACCCTTGAACAGGTCGCCGTAGATTTCCAGTCCGATGTCACGGCCGTAGTGCAAGCCGTAGAGCGGGTCGTAGCAGCCCGCATAGCAGGTGACGGCCTGCGAGCAGACGTCGACAAGCTCCAGCTGGACGGGCGACAGCGGGTTCTCCATCGAGAAGGAGTTCTTGAACTGGCCCAGACGGACGGTGAGACCCTTGTCGCGGGTGATGCGGAAGTCGGTGTAGAACTCCTGCACGACGCTGTTGAAGTCGTGCATGAAGAGGAACGACCAGCGGTCGGTGATGCGAGCCTTCGCCCACAGCAGGGTGCGCTTCAGGTTGTAGCTACTCTTCGGACTGGCACCCTCTTGGTCGGTGTAAGCGTAGCCTGCCTGGGCGTAGCCGTTCAGCGTGATGCGATCCTTTAACTCCTGCATCCAGTTGATGCCCTGTTTCTTCTCCTGGGCGCTGGCCGTCAGCAGACTGACCGCCAGACACGCAACAGTGAACAGTACACGTGTGTTGTTTTTCAGTTTCATGTTGATTGTTGTGATGCTTGATGTGTTGGTTGTTGTGGTATGTTTTCTTTTGTTTGCTTGCTATTTATGACGTACCGCTGGTAATAGGTCAGCAGCAGCGTGGTCAGCGGCAGGGCGATAATCATGCCGAGGATGCCAAGCAGCGAACCCCAGATGCTGAGCGACAGCAGGATGATGGCCGAGTTGAGACCGGTGACGTGACCCATGATCTTCGGAGTGAGGATGGTGTCCTGGATGACCTGTACGACGGCGAAGACGATGAGGGCACCCAGCAGGATGACCCAGAAGCTCTGGCCCGTATCCGCTGCCTTGACGACGGCGAGCAGGATGGTGGGTATGAAGCCCACCAACTGGAGGTAGGGCACCATGTTGAGCAGTCCGATGAACATGCCCAGTCCGATGGCCATGGGGAAGTCGATGATCAGGAAGCCGATGCTGAACAGCACACCGACGCAGAAGGCCACAAGTCCCTGTCCGCGGAAGTACATGTTCATGCCCTGCTCGACGTCACCCACCAGCTTGGAGGCAAACGGCCGCCAACGGTGTGGCAGCAGCGGCAGCCATCCGCGGGAGATCTCCTCGTAGTCCAATAATATAAATAAGGTGTAGAGCAGTACCATGGTCAGCGACAGCACACTCGACAGAATGTCTATCGACTGCGTGATGATGCTCCATACCTTGGGCAGCGCCGCCTTGATGCTGTCCATGAAACCCTGCTGCGTGATGAGGGCCTTGAGGTCCTCCTCCGTCAGGTGGTCGTGGATGAACTGGCTGATGAGGCTCGGTATGTTGCTCATCGTGGCATTGTTGGTGACGTAGGCCACCAGCAGGTCCTTCACCCGCAGACTCTCCTCGATGACGGGCGGTATCATGAGCATGAACAGTCCCGTCAGCACTAAGCCTACTACAATGAAGGCACACAGTATGCCCACGATGCGGAAGCGCAGCCGACAGCGGTACTGGAAGAACTTGACAAGGGGAAAGAGCAGGTAGGCAATGAGCCAGGCCAGGAAGAAGGGCAGCAGCACGGTGCTGAGTCTGCCTAACAGCATGACGATGCCCACCACCATGAGGACAGCCATCAAGCCGCGTATAAAACTGTCGAAAGTAATCTTCTTCTGCTCCATAAACGGTGCAAAATTAATAAAAATAGGACATATAGCCACAAAGAATAGTAGAAAAATGCGCAAAACAATGAAAAACTTACCACTTTTATGGCTTTTTGTCCGCACAAAATCGTATTTTTGCACCGTGAATATAGAACCGATAGCATTTTTCCGCTCGCCATTCACGTCGAAATTCGGCATACCACGACAGAGCGGCCTCGTCGGCGACTTGCGAGGACGCGTGGAGCTGACAGCGGACTACCGCCAGCCGGAAGCATTGCGAGGACTGGAGGCATTCGACTATCTGTGGCTGGTGTGGGGATTCTCCGAGAATGCCGCAGCGGCGAAGCATCCTACCGTACGCCCGCCGCTGCTCGGCGGCAACGAACGGGTAGGGGTGTGGGCCACACGGTCGCCCTTCCGTCCTAACAATCTGGGACTGTCGTCGGTGCGTATCGCTGCCATCGACCTGACGATACCGGCCATCGACGTGTTGGGAGCCGACTTGATGGACGGCACACCTATCTATGACATCAAACCCTATCTGCCTTATGTCGACAGTCATCCCGAAGCGAGGGGCGGCTTTACTGATGACCATCAGTGGCAGCGCCTTGAGGTGGATATTCCTGAGGAGCTGGGCCGGATGTTCAGCGACGGCGACCTGCAGGTGCTGCATGAGACGCTTGCCTTGGACCCCCGCCCTCATTACCACAGCGATGCCGCCCGTGAATATGCTATGCCATTCATGGGCTACGATGTCTGCTTCCGGGTTGATGACGGTGTGTTACGTGTGATCAGGATTCGTGTTAATGCTCCCAGAAGATAGCGACGTGATGGAAACCCATCGAGCGCATCATCTCACGGAACTGTGCCTCGCCGTTCTTCTGAGCGGCCTCAATATTCTGCTTCGTCAGACAGTGGGCCAGCATCTTACGACGGGCACGCTGGTAGAGCGCCTCGCGGTCGCGCGGCTTCCAGCGGCCACTCTCATGGAAACTCTTCGTACGGGCCTCGTCGATGAAGTCGCGGTCTAAAAGGGTGATGCGAGGAAGCGTCACCTCAAGGCTGTCGCCACGGGTGTTGATCCAGCCAGAGTCTACCTGATGCAGGTCGATGCCTAAGCGAACCGTACCGTAGTAGATGCGTACGAGGTGGTCGTCGGAGAAGAATCCCTTGCGGACGGTGTCGACCATCTGCTCGTCGCTGACCGACAAGAACTCCCATTGGCCGATGGCCTTGATGCTCTCTATCTGCTCCGGCGTCAGGTTGATACTGTCGTCCACCTCGATGCCGACCTCGGTCTGTTCGATGCTGCCCTTCAGCCATATCAGTGCGGTGACGGCGAGGATGACAGCGATGGCGATGACGCCTATCTTGTAGTTGGGTAGTTGCTTCATGGCTTACTTCTTTTCTAAGCTGGAATTAATTAACTGACGGATATTCAGGTCGTGGCGGAAGGCGACGGTGATGTCCTCCTCGCGGTAGCCCAGCTGTACCAGCATGGGAACCAACACGCGGGCGGCATTCTCCTGAGCCGTCTGGACGATGCCCATATCGGCGGCACTGTTAAGAATGGCCTGACGACCCTGCTGCTCGTAGGCTGTCAGCTCACGGTCGGTGAAGTGCGAGCGGGTCAGTCCGACATACGTCTTCACCTCCTGCTGGTTGATCTTGGAACTGGTCAGCACCACTTTCGGGTCGGGCAGCAAGATAGTGATACGACGGCCGTCGCGCTCCACGTTCTTCTCGGAGAAACCGCTGAAGTCTATGTAGGCCTTCAGCGTGGCATCCATCGGAATGGCTACCTTGCGCTCGCCCAAAGGCAGAGGAATGTCGAAGTCCTGGCGGAGGATGTTGCCCTTCAGACGTACCACATCGTCGTGGGTGACAATCTTGTGGATGTGGTATTCGGCTGTGTAAAGCCGCGAACACTGCTGTACCTGCATCACCAGCCGCGGCATCGTGTCGCTCACGACGGGTTCTTCGGCAGGCTGCTGGCGGTCCTTGCTGCAACTGCATGCGCTGATGGTGTATGCAATCAGTAGAATGGTTAAAAACTGTAATATCTTGCTCATGCTGACTCGTTATTGTGTGCAAAGGTATTAAAAAAATATCAAATTGTTAAATAAGAGGCCTTTTTTTTGTTGTTCGATTAAACTTTTCCGTGCTTTGAACGTCAAAAAGATAGATTTTGACCAACGCATACAAATACATCATAGTGATTTAGGTTAACATAGTGTTTTTTTTATTGGCAAGTGTGCCTCATGACTTTTGGTATTTTCCTCTTTTGTGAGAAGATATTCAGGAACAAGAATGCCCCACCGTGATGGTGGGGCATTCTTTTGACGTGTCAGCGCAGATGGGCATCGCAGACCATGATTGCGTCGGCGCATAAAGAGTCGGAACCCATTCTTGCTACAGCGCATGGGGGATGACCAGGCTGCCAAGGGTGTCGCGGTGCCCTTTCAGCTGACCGTCAACATAGACGCGCAGTCCTTTACCTGCGTGATAGCGGTTGCCGTCGCGGTCGTAGACGATGGTCAGCGTGTGGCCGTGGTAGGGCACGTTGTCTAAGCAGAAGTACGGCCACTTCTCGGCAGGCAGCAGGGGATTGACCTCAAGGGTGTTGTCGGCACGGGGGCGCAGACCGCACAGCCCGGTGATGACGAGGTCGCAGAACGTGGAGTGGTTGTAGTAGCGCGACCGCTCCTGGTCGCCCTTCAGCCAGTAGCCCGTCGTCTCGTCAAGGTATTCGCCGATATAGGGCTTGCCGCGCATGTGCTGGCTCTGCATGTATTTCTCCATCTCGGCAAAGAAGAGCGAGTCTGGCTTGAGCGTCGATTTGGTGTTGAGGAGATTGCTGCAGCGCGGATAGTCGTTGGCGTAGTTGGCTAAAGCGGTGAGCGTCTGCGAGGTGGCAAAGGGCCAGACAGCACCGTCCCACTCGCACTTGCCTACACCGTGGGTGCGGAACAGCGGGTGGCGACGCTCGGCGGTGGTCAGACCGTAGGGAGCAGAGAAACCATGAGGGTCGGCAGCCTGCTGCCAGGCTACACCGTACTGCGGGTCGTCCTTGGCCATGTGGGTGTACCACGGCATGAATCCGATGGCCTCGCGGACGTTGGCAGAGGAGTCGATGCGGTGGGTCTCGAAGAACGCATGGTTTTCATTCCACAGTTTGGTGTGTACCTTTTCTTGTAGGGCAGCGGCTTTATCGAAGTACGACTGGGCTTTGGCGGTTTCTCCGCCAAGAGCGAGAATGTTACCAATGGCCATGGCATTGCCATACATATAACTATTAATAGAGGGACGTAGGTATTTCTTCTTACGTCCGCCGCTGATGGTCTCTTCCATCGCGTCCTGTACGTCGGCCTGCCAGTAGAGGCCCCCCTCGCGGGTATGTGTTGTCTCCCAGTAGTTGTATTCCCACTCTAACGAGGGCAACATGTTGATATACCACTGCTTGCGACCATCTACCAGATAACGCTGCCACAGCGAGTGGGCTATCCATGAGGAATAGTTGGCTATCTTCTTCATCGGACTGCCGTTGTTGCCATGGTACCATGTGTTCATGATCTGATCGAGGTAGGTGGTGTCACGAAGCCAGCGGCTTTCATGGATATGATGGCCTACGCCGGAGGCAATGAGGTTATACTGGTCGGCATACGAGCGGTTGACCAGAAACTCGGTCATGGCATAGCCTACAGGAGTCTGCTTGATATGCTTGCGCAACGTCCACCAGCGGAAGTACCACATCTCCTCGAAACCACGGTCGGGGCAGTCGAAGAGCGGAACGTTCTTTGTCATCCACTCCCAAGCCTTGCTGTTGGGGATAGCCTGCTGGATGTTCTCGTCCTCCATCTCGTTAAAATAGTCCACGTGGTGCTTGTAGTCGTCATAGCGCAGGAAGGCTGACGTGGTATTGGGAGTCAGGTCACGGGTGCGGAAACCGGTGATGGCGAAGACGGCCTCCGCCTCGCGCTCGCCGGCATGGTCGAGGGTACCATCCCAGTCGGCGGGCGTGTCAACATCGGGGAAACGGCGCTCGGAACCAGTGCGGAACATGATGCGCTCGATGCTCTCTACGGGAGCGAAGAACATGCGCTGTCCCAACTTCGCTTCGCCGCGATAGACCTCTATCATACGCTTTGCAACGCTGAGGACACAGCGCAGCCGGTACACCTCGCCAGCCTTGTATTTGCCCAGACCGCCATAGCGTGCACCACCCTTGCAGCGCATCACACCCTCGCTGGTCAGCTCGATGCGCGAGCAGGCTGTGCCATGGGCATCAAGGAACTCAATCTGTAGCAGGCCGTGGTCGTCCTGCATGGCTTTCAGGTCAAACTCCACTTCCAGCTCACGGGTGGCAGGTATCTTCCGCTCCACACGGGCATAGTCGAACGGGTCGCTGTCGCGTAGCGTCAGCCACTGCCCGTCGTCGATGCTCACGGGGGCATACAGTGGCGAGTGGACGTTCCAGGTGGTGAGCTTGGAAAGCTCACCTACACATAACTCCGAGCCGCGGGCGTGGCTGTGAGCCACCGTCTCGACGGGCACGGGGATGTGGGCTACCCACATGTCCTCCTTGTTCATGGAGTAGGCTACCCAGAGGTCGCTGTCCTTCGGTGTGCCGTTGCCCTCCTGTATGCCGCGAACGTATTGCGGCCCGTAACTCTTGTAGTTGCCGCCGTAGCGCATGGCAGGCACTTCGCCCTGGACAAGGTTCAGCGTGGTGTATTCATAGCCGTCTTTGGAGAGACTGATGGCCAGCGGCCAGCGGTATTCCGACGGGTTGTACACGGTGGCATAAGTGCCGTCGGTGAGTCGCTGTCCCCATATCTTGGCATTGCTGTTGACAAAGCCACGGGCACGTTCTACGGGTTGTGCCCACGTCAGTCCGCCGTCGGCAGAGGTGCTCGTAAGCGCATGTTTCCACAGCGAGGCAATCTGTCCGTCGGGCAGTGTGTAGTCGCAATATGCCTTGTACTCCTTGTGTAGTGGGATGAGCGGGTCGTTGCGGTCGGCCTCTTCTACCCACTGCATGCGGTAGCGCGGGTTGGCAAGTATCTCCTCGCAGGCTGCTCTCACGTCCTTGGGAGCCTTGGCATAGTAGGGGAAAACGGCCTTATAGCTGCCGTCCTTCACATGCTTCCCGTAGTTTCCATTATAATAGATAAAGTATATCGGTCCCAGAGTGCCGTCATGCTTCACCTCGCGGATGACACGCCCCAGACCGTTGCCGTCGTTGGGGTCGTCTTTCTTGTCAAACGCCACGCCGTAGTTGCCCAGTGCCCACAGCTGGCCGCTCTTGCTGACATACCAGCCGACACGTTGGTGCATGATGGCGATGAGGCCGTGCGCAACATCCTTGCGGCCGGGCTTCGTGAACCCCTCTGGCACCTGCACCTCAGGGAACAGCAACTGCGGGGCCTCCCATCTGTAGCCGTCAGCAGATGTCTGGTACATGGTGTGTGAGGGTGGCACGTGCTCGTCCTTCGGGTCGCAGAGGTAGTGAACGTAGAAACGGTTGTTCCAATAGGCCATCATTGGCTGGTGATTGTAGGTCCATCCGTTGCCGTTGGCAGCCGACGGGTGTTCACGGTTAGCGCGCAATAGCTGGATATTGTGCACACCGACTACAGGGCTGAGGCCACCGTCATGACGGTTGGGATTGCTCAGCGTCGTTCCCGTATAATGAATCTTTCTGGCATTCAGCAGACCTTGCAGAATCGTTTCGTCGGCCTCGAAGACAGTGCCGTGCTTGTGGAGGGCGGGGACGCTGACGCGGTTGCTGACGTCGTCGAAGTGGACGAAGTCCTCGGTATAGTGGGCGCCGAAGTCCTTCAGCTCGTAGCGGTCGTAGTAGATAAGCCAGCAGGATTTGTCGTTGGCTGATTTTCCATTTGTCGATTTGTTACTTACTGACTTGGCACCGAGCCGTAGCACCGTCGGCCCCTCCATCATCTTGCCCGTAAACGGCTCGCTGGCCTCAGACCAGGGACCGTAGGGTGACTTGGCATAGGCCACCTTGATATCACGTTCGGGGCGGGTGTTGTCTTTGAGCACCATGACGTAGTCCTTTGGGCCGCGCTTCACCAGTGTAGCGTCGATGCACGAGAAACCTGGGTCGATCATAAGCTTGGCGGGGGTGAACCTGCGGAAGTCCTTCGTAGTGGTGTAGTACAGACGGTGGTTGTTCTTGTGGTCTTCCAGCGCATCGGGGAATTTGCCCGGGATGCACGATGCCCATACGATGACAGCCTGCTGCTTGACATCATCCCAGAATAGTTCCGGTGCCCAGACGTTGACTGTCGTGGTGTCTGTCATCACCTCGATGAACCGTTGCTCCGTCCAGTGTACCAGGTCCTTTGACGAGGCATAGCCAAAGCCTCGGTCGCCACGCCAGCTGCTGGTCCATACGAGGTGGAAGGTACCGTCGGGCGTGCGGATGATGCTGGGGTCACGCATGACGCGCTGCTTGCCGACCTCGGGCTTGAGCCACACACCGTCGATGGCCTGCCACGTCCATCCGTCACGGCTGTAGATGAAGCGCAGCCCGTCGGTGGCCGGCTCGTGGAACGATGTTGAAATATATACCGTTTGCTGAGCTACGGCAGTGATTACCGCCGTCAGCAGTAGAAAAAAGATACAGAAACGTTTCTTCATGTTACCTATTATATTTATATAATGACGAAATACTTGGTGGTTTGTAACTAATTTACTAATTTTGCAGACTGAAACACCAAAACAATTGTATCTATGAGACGACTGACAACATTGATGCTTTGTCTGGCACTGGCTCTGGCCGTGCAGGCAAAGAAAGAGACTGCGACGAGGAGAAGCAACGGCTATCCTATCACACAGGTACCTTTTACTGCTGTGAAGGTGACACCTAACACGTTCTGGGGCGACCGCATCCATGCCGCCCGCGAGGTGACTATACCGCTGGCTTTCTCGAAATGCGAGGAAACTCATCGCTACGAGAACTTCAAGATGGCTGCCTACACCCTGCAGCATCCTGGACATGAGGGACTGAACACGCCCAAGTGGGATGTGTCGAAGTTTATGGGATTCTCGTTCGACGACACTGATGTCTACAAGACTATCGAGGGAGCCAGCTACGTGCTGCAGACCTATCCGGACGCGAAACTCATGCAGTATATCGACAGTGTCCTCGACATCGTGGCTGCTGCACAGGAGCCTGACGGCTATCTCTATACCGCACGCACCATCAACCCGCAGCACCCGCACCACTGGTCGGGCGACAAGCGTTGGGTGAAGGAGGACTTCCTGAGCCACGAGCTATATAACCTCGGTCACATGGTGGACGCCGCTTGTGCGCACTATCAGGCTACAGGCAGCGAGAAGTTCCTCAACATTGCCAAGCGCTATGCCGACTGCGTGGTCCGCGAGGTGGGTGCCCAGCAGGGACAGGCATGTATCGTGCCGGGCCACCAGATTGCCGAGATGGCGCTGGCCCGTCTTTACGTGCTCACCGGCGAGCAGAAGTACTTGGACGAGGCGAAGTTCCTGCTGGACTACCGTGGCAAGACGGGGCGCCGCGACCTCTACTCGCAGAGCGACAAGCCTGTCGTGGAGCAGACTGAGGCGTGGGGACATGCCGTACGTGCCGGCTATATGTATGCCGGCATGGCCGACGTGGCTGCGCTGACTGGCGACGAGGGCTATCTGAAAGCCATTGACGCTATCTATAACAACATCGTGTCGAAGAAATACTACATCACGGGTGGCGTCGGAGCCCGCCATGCCGGCGAGGCGTTCGGTGCTGACTATGAGCTGCCCAACTTGACGTCGTACAACGAGACGTGCGCTGCCATCTCGATGGTCTACCTCTTCCACCGTATGTTCCTCCTGCACGGTGATGCCAAGTACATCGACTGCATGGAGCGCACGCTGTACAACGGTGTAATCAGCGGCATGTCTGTGGACGGCGGACGTTTCTTCTATCCCAACCCCCTGTCGTCGGACGGCAAGTATGCCTTCAATGCCGACAACACCACCGAGCGTCAGCCCTGGTTCGGTTGCGCCTGCTGTCCGTCGAACCTATGTAGGTTCATCCCCTCGTTCCCGGGCTACATGTATGCCGTCAAGGACCGTAACCTATATGTCAACCTCTTTGCCGGCAATACGGCTACCATCCAGGTGGGTGGCAAGGACGTCGTGCTGGAACAGACAACCCGCTATCCGTGGGACGGCGACATCACCCTGACCGTCAAGAAGAATCAGGCCAAGCAGTTCGCCATGAAGCTACGTATCCCAGAATGGGCAACGGGTAGTCCCGTGCCCTCCGACCTCTATCGCTATAACGACGACGTGCTGCCCACGGTGCGCTGTTCGGTAAACGGCGACATCGTCGCCGTCACCACCGACAAGGGCTACCTCACCATCGACCGCGTGTGGAAGAAAGGCGACGTGGTCAGTCTCCATTTCGACATGCCTGTTCGTTCTGTCAAGGCGAACGCCCGTGTCGTTGACGACCGTGGGCGCATTGCCGTTGAGCGCGGACCGTTGGTGTACTGTGCTGAGGGTGCCGACAACCAACAGTTCAATATCTTTAATTTCCTCATGCCCCGTCAGCCCCGTTTCAGCACGGTGGAGCGTACGATCAATGGCAACCGTAACGTGACGTTTACCGTAACGGCTATTGAAACCGACGGCCAGACGATTAGCATCGATGAACAGGGTAAGGCTGAGGTGAAAGCCGCCCGACTGACGATGATTCCATACTATGCCTGGAACCACCGTGGACCAGGTAGCATGGAGGTGTGGATGCCGCAGAGCGTCAGTGCACTGGGCAACTACTAAGCATGTCTGGCTTATTGCACTGGGCAGCTACTAAGAAATTCCAGAATGGAGCGGTTGAAGTCTTTCGGCCGCTCCATATTCATCATGTGACCGCAGTCGGGCAACACGACGATGCGGCTGTTGCTCAGGTGCTTTGCTTCTCGCGGACTGAACGTCTTGCCTTTCAGGTCGCTTTCGCCCCGCAGGAATAGTGTAGGCACGCTGACCGTACCGCGCTCCTGCAGTCGCTGCCATGCCTCACGGGCATAGAACAGTCGTACCTCCTTGTGCAGCGGCTGCCATGCCGACCAGTCGTTGATCATCTGTGTCAGTGCCGGCCGCATGCGTTCGCGCTGACTGCCGCCACTGCTGATGAGCTGTTCTGTCCACTCACGCTTCATCTGTTCGACACCTTTCTCCTTCAGGGCGGCTATCTCGTGGTCGCGCTTGGCGCTCTCAGCACTATCCATCGGGGTCGACGGACCGGGTGTGCTGCGGATGCCACCGCTGGCCATCGTACAGCTGAGCAACCGCTCGGGATGCATGGCTAACAGGTCGCCGGCCACAAAGGCACCCATCGACAGCCCTACGACGTGGGCTTTCGCCAATCCTAACGAGTCCATTACGGTCAGCACGTCATCGGCATGCGTCATCTGTAGGTCTTCGCGCTGCTCCGACGAACGGCCATAGCCACGGAAGTCCATCCGTACCACGTGGTAGTGGCGTGACAGTGGCCGCCACTGTGTGTCCCACATGCGGCGGTCCAGCGAGTGGCCGTGTAGCAGCAGTATGGGCTGCCCCTTGCCGCGCTCTTCGTAGTACAGCCGTCCGCCGTCTGCTGTGCTGACGTAACCTGACCGGGTGGTGGCGCAGGAGGTCAACGCTATATATATAAAAAGGTATAGAAACTGTTTCATCATCTGCAAAAGTACAAATAAGCAGGCAAAACACCAAAACTATTTGCAAATAATTCATAATACGGGGAGCGTTTCTCGCATAATTTTCCTACCTTTTGCTTCACAGAAAGTTGACTTCGTCGAGCTAAACCTTCTCTCGCTCGGAAATACTCAAATATTTTTGGTATTTCACTCACTTATTCGTACCTTTGCAGCCGATAAGATATTTACACTCACTCTGAATGATTATGAAGAAACTGATGATTGCCCTTTCGCTCTTGTGTGCCGTGTCCGCACAGGCAGATGACGTGATGAAAAAAGGGAAGGACGGCACGTACATTGTCAACACCACAACGTTGGCACAAGACATTATCGGGTACAACGGTCCCACACCGGTCGAGATTCATATCAAGAAAAACAAGATTGTCAAGGTCGTGATGTTGAAGAGCACGGAGACGCCCAAATATAACGCCAAGGTGAAGAAGCAGATGCTGCCCGCCTACGAGAATGCAAAACTGAAAAAGAACGCTACCACCGTCGAGGTCGACGCCGTCACGGGAGCTACCTTTACCAGCAATGCCGTCAAGGAGAATGTCAAGCGTGGGCTGGAGTACTACTGGAAGCACAAGTAGCATCGTCTTCGGGGCAATGTACATTTTCTCCCAATAAATTTTTAAAATAAACATACATTCCTACATTTTCTTTGTAATGCTCTGACAATTAGTAGTATAGCGTATGTATGTTTGATTTGAAACATACATAAAACATACATAGTCCGACATCTGTAGCCCACCGTTTTGGCTCAGATTGTCGGCTATCTGTTTGTCTTACAGGGTGTTCCGCTGCAGTCCTAAATATGGAAACACTGTGTTTCTGGGCTGGAAACACTGTGTTTCTATGCCGGAAACACTCTGTTTCCTTATTGGTGACCATGTTAATCACGCACATTTCTCAGGTAATGTGCTACATTATTTGCGTCACGAGTCCCCCTGTCTATGTATGTTCTATGTATGTTTTATGTATGTTTTTTGGCAAACATACATTCAGCAATCTGCTGTAACTTAGCAGGTTAACTAAGATTATGTAGGAATGTATGTTTTTTTTAGAAAAATCGCATGAGAAAATGTACAAACGTTCACCAGACTTCCGAAACTGAAGTGGCAAATGTTTAAAGTATGGCGGCAAAACAGGTAGGGTAGGGGCTGTTCGTATTGCTGCACAAAAAAATAGTGCCTCTCTGGAGAAGCACTATTCTTGGTTCTGCTGTGATGAAATTAGAAGCAGTAAGCGAAACCAATCTGGAATACGGGACCGCTATACTTAATGTCATAGCTTGTGCTAACGGTATGGCCCATTCCGTCATCGAATTTGAAATCCTTGCTCTTCTTGTTGTGCTGGAACTTGATGTCCAGGTTCAACTTGAGGTTTTCAGCAATGAAATACTCGATACCAGCACCAGCGTTGAAACCGAAAATAGTTTCGTTATCAGGCAGACCCTGTGTCATGCCGAGGTTAGCACCGAGGATAGGATAAACTCTTAAGCCCTCGCCAATACCAATCAGATAGTGGAAGTTCAGGTCAAAGTCCATCAGACCAGCACCGTTCTTCTTGAACCAGTAGTTGTAAGCAGCTTCAGCGCGGAAATCCTTAACGAACTCATACTGGAACTTAGCACCGACACCAAAGGGGCTGTAGCCGTCACCATAACCAGCATAACCAACGTTAGCACCTACAGCAAACTTGCTGTCCTGTGCAAAAGCACCCATACTCATCACTGCCATCAAGGCAATCATAAAGATCTTTTTCATAATACTTTGTTTTTTTTGTGAATAATGTGAACTAATAATTGTTGTTTTCTTTGTTTTTGTCTGCTTTCTTAATAGAAAGGACATTTATATGTCAATTTGACGGTGCAAATATAGGAGTTTTATTTGATATTAGCAAATAATTTTATAAAAAAATTACATTTCAATGCAATTTTTTCTCAAAAAAGATAATTTTTGCGTGTTTTCCGTTAAAAAACGCTATCTTTTTCCCATGTTTGTTACGTTGTAAAAATTTCATACGCGTGCATTAGCTGAGCTATTCTTGATAACCATCCACAGGAGTCTTGAACTGTGTTAGCTTTTGTGACGTAGTGGGTCAGTAGAGTAGCACCAGTCCCGCCACAGCGCAGTAGAGCATCATGCGGATAGGGTTGATCTTTAGCACTTTCACACCATAGAACGAGGCGGCGAAGAGCGCACAACTGATGAAGAACTGCCACGGATTCTGTTGCGGTGTCGAAAAGTTGTCGGCAGTACACAGCAGCAGGGTGGCAGCAGCCAGCAGGCCGACGACGGCAGGGCGCAGTCCATGAAAGACGGAGGTGACCGTACGGGTGTGCATATACCGCATGAACATCCGACTGATGAGTACCATCAGGATGAGCGATGGCAACACCAGTGCCAGCGTCGCCGTGGCAGAGCCGAGAATGGCCATCGGCACGGAATAGCCGGCATGAACGCAGGCGGTATATCCGCAATAGGTTGCCGAGTTGATACCGATAGGTCCTGGCGTCATCTGCGAGACGGCCACGATGTCGGTGAAGTCACTGCTGCTAAGCCAGTGCCAACGCTCAACGGTTTCGTGCTGGATGAGCGACAGCATGCCGTAGCCGCCGCCAAAGCCGAAGACCCCAATCTTAAAGAATGTCCAAAACAGTTGCAGATATATCATTTCACCATTCCTTCATTTACATTTCTCATTTTTCATTTCTCATTCCTCATTTTACCATAGACAAACCCTCCAATGCCAGCTGCTATGATAATCCAGATGGGACTGACGCCCAGCAACCATATCAGCAGGGCTGACACGACGGGTATCCAGATGGTGAACTTGTTGAGTTTGGCCTGTTGGGCCATGTTGAACGTAGGCACAGCTATCAGTGCCACCACGGCAGGACGTAGGCCGCGGAACAGGGCTGCCACCACACGGTTCTCCTTGAACTGATGGAAGAATACGGCAATGGCCAGGATGATCAGGAATGAGGGTAGGGCAGTGCCTGTCGCTGCTGCTATGGCACCGCGCACCTTATATAATTTATAGCCGATGAAGATGGCGATGTTGATGGCAAACACACCCGGACAACTCTGGGCGATGGCTATCAGGTCGAGCAACTCGTCCTTGCTGACCCACCGATGGCGGTTTACCACCTCCTCCTCAATCAGCGGTATCATGGCATATCCACCACCAAGGGTGAACAGGCCTATCTTGAAGAAGGTCTTTATCAGTTCATAGTTCATAGTCCAAAGTTCAAAGTTAGCATATGACGTAGTCCAACTATGAACTATGAATTATGAACTATGAACTGTTCCACCCACTTTCTTGCATTCACAAAAGCCTCTATCCACGGCGTGACCTCGTCCATGCGGCGACGCTCAGGATACCAGGCACACTGCCACGGGAATACGGCACGCTCCAGGTGAGGCATCATGCAGAGATGGCGGCCGTCCTTCGAGCAGATGCCTGCCACGTCGTAGTCGCTGCCGTTGGGGTTGCCTGGATAGCCGTGGTAGTTGTACTTCGCAATGACATGATAGCTGTTTTCGCCTTCCGGCAGCGAGAATTTCCCCTCACCGTGAGCTACCCACAGCCCCAGTTTGTTGCCGCTCAGCGAGCCGAACATGACGCTGTCGTTCTGAGGTATTTGCAGACTGATGAACTCGCTCTCAAACTTATGGCTGTCATTGTGTAGCATCCGTGGGCGGCATTTCTCATTACTCATTTCTAATTTCTCATTTTCGCAGAGTCCCAGTTCGACCATCAGCTGGCAACCGTTACAGATACCTAATGACAGTGTGTCCTTGCGGGCATAGAAACGGTCGAGGGCTTCCTTGGCCTTGGGGTTGAACAGGAAGGCACCGGCCCAGCCCTTGGCCGAGCCAAGTACGTCGCTATTGGAGAAACCGCCGCAGAAGACAATCATGCTGATGTCTTCCAACGTCTCGCGGCCGCTGATGAGGTCGGTCATCATGACGTCTTTCACGTCGAAGCCTGCCAGATACAGGCAGTAAGCCATCTCGCGCTCGCCGTTGGTACCCTTCTCACGGATAATGGCGGCCTTGACCCTCTTGTCTGCCTTGCCCGCTGTGCCTGCTGTGCTCGCGGTGTTTGTCATGCCTGTTGTGTTTGTTTTGTTTGTTGCTGTATCACAGCAACCCTCCCCCTTCCATCGGTCAGCCGACAGTCCGTACTGCTTCAGCATACCCGTGAAGTCACGGTTGAACTTCATCTCAAGCGGCTGCTTCTTATAGTTCCCGAAGCGCTCGAGAGCCTTGCCGTTCATGCTCTGACGACGGTCCAGCAGGTAGCTGGTCTTGTACCACACGTCGCGCAACTGGTCAATGTCGAAGGTGTACTCCTTTGTCCGGTATCCGGTGGCATTGCCGCCGTTACCCTTCGCGCCTTTCTCGCCTTTGCCCTCCGGTGCCACTACCACGATGCTGCGGCTGTCCTCTACCGTGTAGCCTATCTTCGCAAAGCCTACTCCTGCGTCCTCCATGAAGTCGCGGAAGTCTTGCTTGTGGTCATCGCTGACCTGAATGACGACACCAGGATTCTCGGCAAACAGGGCCTTTGTCACGTCGCCGTCAGCACAGAGGTCGTGCAGATTGATATGCAGTCCACCCTTGGTGTTGGCAAAGGTCATCTCTAACAGTGTGGTAATCAGTCCACCGGCAGATATGTCGTGGCCTGCCATCACCCAGCCGCGGTTGATGAGTTCCTGGACGGCCATGAAGGCATCGGCAAAGTATTCGGCATTCTTCACCGTCGGTACGTCGCTGCCTACCTTGCCAAGACTTTGGGCAAAGGCAGAGCCGCCTAACCGCTGCTCGTCGAACGAGAAGTCGATGTGGTAGAGGCTGGCGTGCTTGTCGTTCTTGACAACAGGGCTGACCACCTTACGCACGTCGCTGACCTCACCGCCGGCTGAGACGATGACCGTACCCGGCGAGATGATCTTCTCGCCGTTGGGGTATTGCTGCGTCAGACTGAGCGAGTCCTTGCCGGTAGGCACGTTGATGTGTAGCTCACAGCAGAAGTCCGACAGGGCCTTCACACCGGCATACAGACGGGCATCCTCGCCCTCCTGTGAGCGGCACGGCCACATCCAGTTGGCACTGAGACTCAGCGAATCCATGCCGTCGGCCAGCGGAGCCCAAACGATGTTGGTCAAGGCTTCGGCCACACTCAGCACACTACCACAGGCAGGGTCTGCAAGTCCGGCCTGGGGGGCATGACCCAAAGCTGTAGCGATGCCCTTGCGGCCACGGTAGTCCAGTGCTACTACGCCACAGTCGCTCAGTGGCAACTGTATCTCACCCTGACACTGTTGGCGGGCTATCTTACCCGTTACGCTGCGGTCTACCTTGTTCGTCAGCCAGTCTTTGCAGGCCACGGCCTCCAATTGTAGCACGCGTTGCAGGTACTCATTCAGCTGTTCTTCGGACACTACACCCCTCCCGGATTTTCCGGCATAGTTGACGTCATCGTATTTATGTACTACGGTGTTGTCCTTCATGACGGTCTTTGGCGAGTGCCCGAACATCTGGGCTACATCAAGATCGAAAGGCTTTACACCATCGCCTTGTTTGAACGAGAAATGAGCATCGCCGGTTGTCTCACCGACCACATACATCGGAGCACGTTCGCGATCGGCTATTCGCTGGACGTGCTCAATGTGTTTCTCGTCAATGAGCAGTCCCATGCGCTCCTGGCTCTCGTTGGCTATGATCTCCTTGGCCGACAGTGTCTGGTCGCCAATGGGCAGCTTGGTCATGTCTATCTCGCCGCCGCATTCTTCAACCAGCTCGCTGAGGCAGTTCAGGTGACCGGCACTGCCGTGGTCGTGGATAGAAACAACGGGGTTGTTGTCCTCTTCACACAGCGCACGCACCAGGTTGTAGGCACGTTTCTGCATTTCGGGGTTGGCTCGTTGGATGGCGTTCAGCTCGATGCCGTTGCTGTAGCGCCCAGTGTCAACAGACGATACGCTGCCGCCACCAAGCCCGATGCGGTAGTTGTCGCCACCTACGACTACCACCTTGTTGCCCTTCTGAGGCTCCTTCTTCAGACAGTCACGTTTCGTACCGTAGCCAACTCCGCCAGCCAGCATGATAACCTTGTCGTAAGCGTACTTCGTCTCGTTTGTGGCTACGCCGCCACCAGCACCCTCTTGGTGCTCAAACGTCAGCACTGAGCCACAAATCAGGGGTTGGCCAAACTTGTTGCCGAAATCCGAGGCTCCGTTCGATGCCTTGATCAGTATTTGCTCAGGGGTCTGGTAAAGCCACTTGCGGGCAGGCAATATATCCTCCCAGTCCCGGCATTTTTCATTTCTCATTGTTCCTTCCTCATCTCCTGGATTAGCCTCGCTGAGTCTGGGATAGGCCGTCATATACACAGCCGTTCCGGCGATAGGCCACGAGCCGACACCACCGCCCATGCGGTCGCGAATCTCACCGCCGGTACCCGTGGCAGCACCGTTGAACGGCTCCACGGTCGTGGGGAAATTGTGTGTCTCGGCTTTCAGGGAAATAACGCTCTCTATCTCTTTCACGCGGAAATAATCGCTCGTGCTTTGGTCGGCAGGGGCAAACTGCTCTACCACAGGGCCTTGGGCAAAAGCAACGTTGTCCTTGTAGGCCGACAGTATTTTGTTGGGATTCTCCTGCGTAGTCTTCTTGATCATGGCAAATAGGGAACTCTCCATTTCCTGACCGTCAATAATAAAAGTGCCGCCAAAGATTTTGTGACGGCAGTGCTCTGAATTGATCTGGGCAAAACCGAAAATCTCAGAGTCGGTCAGTGGGCGGCCGTTTTCTTTTTCTATCTTGTGTAGATAGGCTATCTCCTCAGGAGAAAGAGCCAGCCCTTCCTGTTCGTTGTACTCCTCTAAGTTTTCAACATGCTTGATGGGTTCTGGCTGGATGTTCACGGTAAAGATGTCCTGATTCAGTCCGTTATACATGCGCTGAAGCATCGGATCGTATTCGGCTGAGTCTGATGATACGGGGAAATACTCCTCGATGCGCTGAATGCCTGTGATACCCATGTTCTGTGTAATCTCAACAGCATTGGTTGACCATGGAGTGATCATCTCACGGCGGGGACCAACATAGTAGCCCGTCAACTTGTCATCTGGCAAAAGGGTGGCATCGCCATAGAGCCAGCAGAGTTCTTTTACTTCCTGTTCAGTGAGATGATGAGCTGCCTGTGTGGCTATCACGCTCGTTTGGGGGGTCTTGAAAAAGAATATCATGATTGTCTGATTTGATTTTGACTGCAAAGGTACGAATAAGTGAGTGAAATACCAAATTTATTTGGGTATTTCCGAACGAAAGTACTTTCTTGCTACAGCAAAGAGGTACGAATAAGTGAGTGAAATACCAAATTTATTTGGGTATTTCCGAACGAAAGTACTTTCTTGCTACAGCAAAAAGGTACGAATAAGTGAGTGAAATACCAAATTTATTTGGGTATTTCCGAACGAAAGTACTTTCTTGCTACAGCAAAAAGGTACGAATAAGTGAGTGAAATACCAAATTTATTTGGGTATTTCCGAACGAA
>CAMJWJ010000038.1 GCA_946409435.1 uncultured Prevotella sp.
ATTTTGGTTAGGTGGCATGGGGGCTTATCCACGGACTTTTCCCCCTGCGCCCATATTTTCTAAAGAACTTGAATAGTAATTGTCAAATTATAATAAGTTGAATTACTAATTTAATATTATTTACCGAATATTATACGCAATGTTTACGGATTTTTCGTACCTTTGTCGTGTGAATTATCAAAGAAAGTATAAGTCGGTTTTCATGGGCTTGAAAAATGAGTTAAAAAAACAACGGGACTAGAGTTAGCCACTAACCAGGCCTGAGCGCATGCGGCTGCGCTCGGCGTCGGTGGTACAGCCACATAACAGCGACAACGCGAGGAATATTGTCAGTAGCTGTTTCATTGTCATAAAGTAAAGCATTTTGTTGTCAAGTGGCTTTGTGTCAACGCGTGTAAAAATCGATGAGGCGGTGCAGAGCCTGCTGACAGACAGGACAGAACGAGGGGTATTCGTTGGTGCGCATGCGGCAGTCCTCTTGGGCACGCCATACGCCATGAGACAGGTAGCCGCCACCCTCGACGAGCGATGCCTGACCGGCATCGATGAGCGACTGCCACTTGACGGGATGTTGAGGATGGGTGGTTAGGTTGGGTTCCCACGGTTCTGTATCGGCAAAGTACATGGGGTCGTCGTTGCCATAGGGGTACTCGTCGCCAAGACCGCCAAAAGAATGGCCGAACTCGTGAACGACGACGGGGCGGAAGCGTGAGCCACGGGTGTAGGACAGGTTGTAAGAATTGTAAATGCCTCCACCGCCGTAGTGCTCGGTATTAGCCAGGATGATGATGTGCTCGTAGGGCGTGCCAGCCAACAGGTCGTGCAGCCTTTTCAGGTGGAGTGTCGTCAGGTAGCGCTCCGAATAGAATGTGTTGAAGTGGGAACCGAGCGCCGTGTTTCTCCAGAGGTTTCTGCCTGGCTGGCTGACGTCGGTATCGGCAGAGGCAGACAGCAGGGCGACGATGTGGAAACGGTCGCGCAACGATCGGAATGGCTCATGCTCGAAAAGCGACTCCATGGCCGTACGGCAATCGTCGAGGTACTGTGGCAGCTGTGCCTCAGTATAGCCTTCGGCTACGTATGCGATGTGGATGCAGCGTGTGGTGTCAGCGGCCTGCTGAAGGGTAACATAAGGAGTCGTCGTGGCTGGTGAGGCGGGGCGACGGATGAGTATGTCGTCTGGCGACACGTCATGGCGTAGCTTGGCCATGAGACGGTTATGACTGTTGCGCAGCGCTACGGTGACTGTGACAGGATGCTTGGGGTAGGGCATGAGGAATACGTTCTCGAAAGCCCGTGCGGTATGCTTGGCCTCGTCGGTAGAGAGCCACTCCTGAAAGAGTGTCGAGAAGGAGTGACGGTATAGCGTGTCGCCCGTTGCCGGGTCGGTGACGGTAATATCCCCATTTCCAAGCAAAGGCAGTTGCGCCAGCCGTTGCCGCCGTCCGTACCAGCGCGGCGTCATGCTCAACTCGTCGACAAAGATGTGCTGTGAAGAAGTGTCACCAGCGAAAATGTAGTCGAGGCGTAGGGTGGAGTCGCAGAAATGGCTGGTGAACGACTGAGCACGTAAGGGTAGGGCTGCCAGGCAGAAAAAGATGGTGAGGAGCTGTTTCATGGGAGTAACGATGGTGAGAGGTGTGAGGCAAGAGGCAAGAGGTGAGGGAATAGCGGAGATAAGCGGAGGAACGGTAGAAGGCGCTGGATGTAAGGGCGCGACCAGTCACGCTCGTGATAACGCAGGTTGTCGTACAGCATGACGTCGAGGTCGATGGTGACCTGTTGGCTGTTGCGCCCCGTGGCGGTCTCGATGCCCTTCAGTACGCAGGTCAGTTCGTCGGCCGACAGCATGGTGCTGCCCGTAGCCAGACGGTTCAGGTACATGGCACCCGTCTGACGGATGTCGGGAGACCAAAGGGCAGGACTGAGCCATAGACCGTCGAGCAGCATGTAAAGCCGCTGCGATGCCCACGCGATGTGTGCCGACTGCCTGCTATTGGAACCGAGGGCTATGATGACATGAGACATAACGAGAAAGAGTTGATAAGCTGCCGAGCGACGTCTATTTCTTTTCTTTCAGTATACCGTGACGGTAGGCGTACAGCAGCTGGCGCAGGTCGCCGATCTGGTTGCGCAGCTCGACGCCACGGTCGGTATCGGCCACCCGCATGCGATGAGCAGAGAGTTCTACCAGTTGAGTGGTAGACTTGATGTCGATGCCTCGGCGGATGGCATCCTCGGTACTCATGAACGGCTCGTGCTGCACCAGCTGGAAACCGCGGCTGTGGTAGACCAGTGTATAGCCGGCAATACCCGTTTCGGAGTGGTAAGCCTCGGAGAATCCGCCGTCGATGACCATCAGCTTGCCGTTGGCCTTGATGGGGTTCTCACCCTTGGCAACGTGGACGGGTACGTGGCCATTGATGATGTGGCGGTTGGTGCCGGTGACACCAAAGGCATCGAGTATGCGGTCGCAGACCTCCTCGGAGTCGCGCAGCTGGAAGTAGTAACCCTTCTCTTCTTTGTAGGTGGCCTTGTCGGTCAGGAAATAGCGCTCGAAGGTAGCCATCTTCGACTTGTCGAACAACGGTGACTCGCGGCCGCACCAGAGGTAGAGGAAGTAGTCGCGTGCATAGAGCCGCAGCTCCTGGTCGGTGTCGCTCTCGAAGGCTGCCCGCACCAGCATGCCAATGTTGTGCAGCAGCTCGTGGCCACTGTATTTTTTGCCTTTATACAGCTCTACTTCCTTGAGCGAACCGTCGGCATTGAGCGGTATGGAGGCATGGAAGAGCAGGTTCTGATTACAGATGGAGTACATGCAGCCGTGTGACAGCAGCATCTTGATGTGCTTCTGAAGTTTCTCGCTGACGCGGAACGAATGGTGAAGCTTCTCCATGAGCTGGTGCTCCTCGGGAGTCAGCTCGTTGGGATGCTGTGGGTCGATGGTTGGGAAGTGGCAAGAGCGCATGTCATACTCCTTTCCGTCGATGGTACACACGCCACGCTCGTAGTCTACATTCTCGAGCAGACAGCGGTCCTCCATGTTCCACTCCGGCCGGCGGTGGAAGATGAGCGCCTCCTTTTTGAACTGGATGACGGTGATGGCCTTGTGCATCTGGGCTGTCAGCCGCTGGTACTTGTCCTCCATGGTGTTGCCCTTCAGCAGGATTGGGTAGAACTCTGTGCAGGGGTCGTCGCCATACGTCTCCATGGCAAAGGTTGCCAGTGGTACGAGGTTGATGCCGTAGGCCTCTTCGATAGTCGTCAGGTTGGCATAGCGCAGACAGAGACGCAGCACGTTGCAGATGCAGGCGTTGTTACCGGCACAGGCACCCATCCACAGGATGTCGTGGTTGCCCCACTGGATGTCCCACGAGTGGTACTGTCGCAGGGTGTCGAGAATGATATGGGCTCCGGAGCCACGGTCGTAGATGTCGCCAAGGATATGAAGCTGGTCGATGGCCAGCCGTTGTATCACGTTACAGAGGGCAACGATGAAGTCGTCAGCACGTCCTGTAGAAATGATGCTGTCGACAATGCCGCTGACATAGGCCGCCTTGTCGACGTCGTCGGTACGCTCGTGAAGCAGTTCCTCGATGATGTAGTTGAACTCCTGAGGTAACGACTTGCGCACCTTGCTACGTGTATACTTCGACGACACGTCGCGGCAGACGGCTACCAGCCGGTGAATGGTGATGTGGTACCAATCGTCGATGTCGCTCTCAGCTTCCTTGATAAGCTGTAGTTTCTCTTCGGGATAGTAAATCAGTGTACACAGTTCGCGGCGCTCGGCATCGCGAATGTCACCCTTGAAGAGTTCGCTGACCTTGCGGCGTATGTTTCCTGAGGCATTTTTCAACACGTGCTGGAAGGCACCGCTCTCTCCGTGCAGGTCGGCCAGGAAGTGCTCGGTACCCTTAGGCAGGTTAAGTATAGCCTCCAGGTTGATAATCTCAGTCGATGCTGCAGCAACATTAGGAAACGAAGTCGCCAGCAGTTGCAGGTAGTGCATGTCACGGTTTGTGTTATCTGTATTCATAGACTTATGTATAATTCTTTATTCCTGTTTGTTCTTCAGAATATCTTGTTTTTGCTTATCAGATAGGGGTGTCGTCTCAAATCTCCAGCCTGCTTTCAATTTGTCGCCGGATAGCACGCGTCGTACGGTCGGTGAGGGGAGTGATAGGCATAAAGCCTTCGTCGAGACCCGTCAGGTCGTGCATGAGTTGCATGACGCGACATGCTGTACGATGTAGACCGGCATCCTGTAGCTGCTCGGATAGAAGTTCCTCGTCGTAGTCATGATGGCGCAGTTCCTTGTCCAGTTCTACCAGATGGGCTATGGACAGCTGGCGCGATGCTATCAGTCGGCATACCTGGCGGAAAGTTGCCATCAGCCGTTCGTTCTCGTCGACAAACTGCATGCCGATGACATCACCAATACTGGTTGGGGGGTGATAGCCCTCGGGCAGGAAGCAGCAGCCTTCCTCAAAGTGGTATTCCGGTTCGTCGAGCCGAAGCAGTCGCAGACCACGTCTTACGGTGTCTGCGATATGCTCCTGACAGGCATATCCCATCAGCGAGTGCCATTGCCAGGCATCGCCAGGCTGAGGCTGACTGGGTTCGTTCTGCAGCCAACGGACATCGCCTGTGATGCCTGTCTTCAGAATATTACGTAATGCCTGACGAGTGTCGGCAGTCATTACTCCGAGTGGATTACTGTCCATCACCTTTCGGTATAGCCGGAGGGTTTGCGAGGCCATCTGCTGAGGAGTGATGCTGACGGTTAGCAGGCTGTTCCTAATGATGACCGTGCGCCTGTTCCAGCCTAACTTCCTCATGCATTCCTCCTCCATCTTTCCCTGAATGATGACGGCATAGGCTTGGCTAATAATATGCCGTTGATAGACCAGCAGTTTGGGCAACTTCTCTTGCCAGTAGTTTGCCGCCATGACCCATGGCTCAAGTTGCCCGTGAGGGGAGACAACGATGCGTGTGCCACTCCTCCTGGCCCGTCGTACAACTTTCGCCTGAGAATTACGCCAGCAACCATGGATATGCAGAATGTCGAACGAACGCTCTTGCAGCTGGTTGCAGGCCTCGGCGGAATCGTCCACTACAAGGTTTTCGCACCCAGTTCCCATAGCGCCTGTGAGCGTACGGACATACTGTGTCACCAACTCTTGACCCTTTGGTATGTAGTGCAAAATCCTCATCGGCGTATAAAGTCATATTTGTCCGCTTTATGGAAGCTGACCATAAAGTACAGCTGCTGCCATATGGTGCGCAACTCCAGGAATGGAATAAGCAGAAAGGGCAGATGCTCGCCATAGCTGCGTGCTGCATGGCTGACGATGAGTGTGCGGAACAGCATGGAAAGTAGCAGACACAGGAATGAAGCGGCGCATAACAGCCAGTTGGATGTTGCGGTAGCATAAATAAAAGCAATGATGTCGGACAGGTAGTTCAGATGGAGCATCGTCTGGTCAAAATTATGCAACAGCCGCCACGGCAGGCTGCGGCTCAAGTGCCTGCGAGACTCCAAGTAATACAGATGATCGTACAGCCACGCCTTGCCGCCATTCTTTTGCTGTAAGAGCAACGATGACGGCACGATGCTGACGGCAGCACGCTGTTGGCCGCCATGCTCGTTGGCGATGAAGTCGAACTCGCCGCGCTGGTATTTCAGGTTGCTGAGAAAACCGTTATTGGCCATGAAAAAACTCCTACGGAAAGCCAACGAACAGCCGTCGTAGCGATAGGCACGATGCTTTAGGGCCTGTCGCATTTGGTAGCAGTTGTTCATCAGGCGTTCATAGCGCCAGTAGGAAGGTGCGTCACGCTCCCAGCCTGTCAGCCCGAGCACTAACCCCGTTTCGTCGTTCATCTGTTCCGTCATGCTTTCGAGCCAGTGGCTGTCAGCTGGTCTGCAACGTATGTTGGTCAGAATGCACCATTCGTTGTGGGCAGCCTTCACACCAAGGGTCAGGGCCAGTTTACGACGGCTCAAATAATGGCTGGATGCAGGAATGAACGTCGTGTAAAGATGGGGATATTCTGCCTGAATCAGCTTCAGTGTGTCTTTGATGTCGTTATTCGTTGACTCGTCGACAACGATGACCTCGTAGCCCGCCTCGCTCTGCTGTTGGAGAAACAAGGGCAAGTTTCTACTTACGGCATCAGCATCGTCGTGTACGGTCATGATGATGGAGGTAGGAACATGCTTGGGAGTTGTGGCTCCTCGCCCCTTGATATGACGGAAGAAAGCGGAGAATAAAGGGGTTAGAACAGCCAGCAGCAGGAGTATGCCGCATATGATTGGTGTTGTTAAGTCAAAGGTTATTATCATAATGACTGCAAAATTAATACAATTCACTCAAAATGCCAAATATTTTTTTGGTTTTTCAACAGCTAATTAGTAACTTTGCAGCTTGAAAATGGGAGAAATAGTAATCCCAAATCGATAATAACCAACAAAAAAACAGAGATTAAGTATGAAACTGAAGATTGCTGTTCTGCCTGGCGACGGAATAGGACCAGAAATTATGAAGCAGGGTATTGCCGTGATGGAAGCCGTAGCGGATAAGTTCGGACACGAGTTCACATTCAAGGAGGGCATGGTGGGAGCCTGTGCCATAGATGCAGTAGGAGATCCCTATCCTGCTGCTACGCATGACATTTGTATGGAGGCCGATGCCGTGCTGTTTGCTGCTGTAGGTGACCTGCGTTACGATAACGACCCGACCTCGAAGGTACGTCCCGAACAGGGGCTTTTAGCCATGCGCAAGAAGTTGGGGCTGTTTGCCAACATTCGACCAGTGGCTACCTTCGATTGTCTGATTCATAAGTCGCCGTTGAAGGATGAACTGTTGCGTGGTGCAGACTTCGTGGTGATACGAGAACTTACTGGCGGCATGTATTTCGGCGAGAAATATCAGGACAATGACAAGGCCTACGATACCGACATCTACACACGGCCAGAGATTGAAAGAATACTGAAAGTCGCCTTCGAGACGGCTCAGAAACGTAAGAAGCACCTGACGGTAGTCGACAAAGCCAACGTGTTGGCTTCCAGCAGACTGTGGCGCCAGATAGCAAAAGAAATGGAACCTCAGTATCCTGATGTTTCTACAGACTATATGTTTATCGATAATGCCGCCATGCGTGTGCTGACTGAACCGAGGTTTTTTGACGTCGTCGTTACCGAGAATACGTTCGGCGACATACTCACCGACGAGACTTCGTGCATCACTGGTTCCATGGGACTGCAACCCTCGTCAAGCCTGGGTGAGCATACTCCATTATTCGAACCCGTTCACGGCTCATGGCCGCAGGCCAAGGGCAAGAATCTGGCTAATCCGCTGGCCCAGATCCTTTCTGCCGCCATGCTGTTAGAGCACTTTGGACTGACTTCAGAAGGAAAACTGGTCAGGGAGGCTGTGAATGCATCACTTGATGCCAACGTCCGTACTCCTGAGATTCAGATTGAAGGAGGCGTGAAGTATGGTACGGAGGAAGTAGGTCGCTGGATAGTGGAATATATCAGAAAAAAGAGATGAGTGGTGAATTTTAAATAATAAGGAGACTGACAAAATAATGATGAGGCTGACGATAGTATTTTTGCTGACGTTGTGGTTGTCAACTGAGCGGACAGATGCGCAGAACTGGCGAGACTCCCTGACGTATTTTAATCGGGAGATTGCTGCTGGCCCTTGGTCGACAAACCTGCATCAACGGAAGGCAACTGCTAACCTGCAACTGCAGCAATGGCAATACGCTATTGACGAGTACGACCTCATCCTGCAACGTGAGCCTCACAATCCTGCCGCCTTGTTTTATCGGGCCTATGCCAATACTCACCTGCGTCGCTACCAACTGGCTCAACATGATTACGAAAGCTTGCTTCAGTTTGCTCCGCGTCACATGCAGGCCAGGCTGGCATTAGCCTACGTGCTGCAACTGATGGGTAAAAATATGGAAGCTTTGGATCAGTTGAACCAGACGGTAGAATTGCATGCCGACTCGGCAATCGCCTATGCCACGCGGGCATCGCTGGAGAGAGAAATGAAACAGCATGAGCCGGCACTTTTCGACTGGCAACGGGCGTCAGAATTGGACAGCCAGAATGCCGATTACATCGCTTCTCGTGTTGATCTGCTGTTGTCGTTAAAGCGCAACAAAGAGGCACTCCGCGTATTAGACGAGGCCGTAGAGAGAGGTGTTGATCGGGCAAGGCTGAACGAGTGGTACGTGAAGTGCCGCAAACGCAAGCGGATGGCAGCAGGTATTTCGTTGGGAAGGAAGTAGAAGTACACACCATAATTAATATATATAGCTATGACTCTGATTATTGTAACCATGCTGATATTGTCTTATGTCCTGATAGCCACCGGACATTTGACAGGAGTAAACAAGGCAGCCATCGCCATGTTCCTCGGAACAGTAGGGTGGGTGATATATGTCTGTTGGGGAACAGATTTCATTACCGACCAGCATCCGTTAGACTATGCGGAATGGCTGGGTGGTATCGCTCCTACAAGCACAAACGTCAAGCAATATATCTACGACCATGTGTTTCTCAACTATGTTGGGCGTGCGGCAGCCATCGTGATGTTTCTGCTGGCTACCATGTCTATTGTGGAACTGCTGAACAACAACGGCTGCTTCGACTTTATAAGCGAGTGGATACGTACACGCAACTCGAAGCGGCTGCTATGGACTATCACTCTGGCTACCTTCATTCTTTCGGCTAACCTTGACAATCTGACAACGACAACGATGATGCTGGTCATCATGCATAACATCCTGCAGAATTCACGACAGCGAATGTATGTCGGTTCGGCTATCCTGTTGGCAGCATGTTGTGGCGGCTGCTTTACAGTTATCGGAGACCCTACGGGATTGATACTCTGGGGTGACGGAGCCGTTACGGCCAGCCGTTTCTCGGCCTATCTCTTCCTGCCGGCATTACTTGCATGGGTAGTACCTACTATCCTCATTAACCGAGAACTGCCAGACCGTCTCGATACAGCTTGGAGTCCTTCGCCCTATCGTGGCGATGACACGCGGCTGAACCGCTGGCAACGCATCGTGATGCTCATCGTGGGTATTGGCGGATTGTGGTTCATTCCTACCTTTCATAACATTACTCGCCTTGCCCCGTTCCTTGGTGCATTATGTGTGTTGAGTGTGCTTTGGGTTGTCAACGAGGCATTCAACCGTAAGCTGATAGCTGCTGACCAGATGGCCCAACGGCGTATTCCAATGTCGCTACAATATGGCTCACTCCAGCAGGTGCTGTTTGTAATGGGTATCATGTTAGGTATGGGAGTAGTGAAGGAAACTGGTGTATGGGATGATGTGGCCAAATGGGCTGATACCTATATACACGATATCTGGATGATGGGAATAGGAGCTGGCTTGCTGTCGTCTGTTGTCGACACCTTTACAATTGCCGTTAGCAATATTTCACTCTATAAAATAGGAGTGGGAGATGTTGCTATTAACGGTGCCTACTGGGAGGTGATGGCATACTCTACGGCTGTCGGAGGCTGTCTCCTTAGCGTTGGTTCAGTAAGTGGTCTGGCACTGATGCGTGCCGAGCATGTACGTCTGGGCTGGTACATTAAGCACCTCACACCTAAAGTGCTGCTGGGATGGATCATCGGCTTTATAGCACTTTGGCTGGAAATCAATCTCGTACAATTTAGTCTTTAGGGGCGGTTTATTTCCGTTGCTTCTTGATGATGCTATAGGCTGTGAACAGTCCTAACTCTCCAGCTTTCGAGAGATCGCTTATACCTTTGTCTTGCTGTTTGGAAGCCAAGTATGTCAGTCCGCGGTTGTAGTAGGCTTCTGCCAGCGAACTGTCAGCTTCAATAGCACGCGTGTAGTCGTCTATGGCGTGGGCATAGTCGTTTCTGGCGGCATAGACATTTCCACGATTATAATACAGATAGGCATTCGGACTGATATTAATGGCCTGTGTCAGGTCGCATAGCACGCTGGCGGTCTTGAGCTTTACATCGGTGCCTTGGGCGGCATTGAAATCGTTGAAGCGCGACTGACAGACGGCTCTTTGCCAAAAAGCAAGTGACGACGTAGAGTCGCTCATGATGAAGGTGGACAGATCTTCTATAGCTGACTCGTAGTTCTGTATCACGCTATAGGCCACGGCACGCCTGAGCAGCAAGGTGATAGCTTGTTGTGTAGAGCGGCTGTGGTCTATCTGCAACGTTAGCGTGTCGATATATTCAAAATATTTCCGGGTAGCAGCCTCGCTAAGTGTCGACTGGTTGCAGACAATATAAATCTTATGGTCTGCTGGCAGACTGCTGTTGATGTTGTCAACGTGGTTGTCGTAGGCTACGTAGTGTCTGACAGCATCCTGCTGGCGGTCGTTCGACAGCATGTACATGGGCATGTAGTCCATGCCAACGCGTCGATTCTGTACACGACCGCGATAGTCGCTCTGGTACTCGTGCTCCATTTCCTGTTCATCGGCAACGGCCAGCTGATTGTATTTCTCAATGTCTTCGTCGCTCCGCTTACGCATCTGCTTGGGTGACAGCCGTGGCTGGCGTCCAAAGCGCTTGTCAAGCTGGGCTTTGAGGATGCGAAACTCGTCCAGCTCGGCTTGTTTCGTCATGCCTAACTTCCTGTAGCACTGGGCACGTTGATGAAGTCCAGCCCAGAAGTTGGGGTATTCGCTAATGACTTTTGAATAGTCGCGTATGGCTGCCCTGGGGTTACCTGTCTGTTCAAGCAGGAGGGCCCTGTTGTAGAGTGCCATCAGGTTGTCGGGTTCGAGCTTTAGCACAAAATCAAAGTCGGTAATGGCTCTGTTGTCGTCGCCGACCTGTGCCCGTAAGAGTCCTCGGTTGTAGTGTCCGAGGAAATTGTTAGGCTCGTAGTCGAGTGCTGTGTCGTAGTCCGCCATGGCACCACGCAGGTTGCTTTGGTTGAAGCGTGCTAAGGCTCGGTTGATGTATAGTCCTGCTTCACGAGGCAGCAGGTGTATAGCTTTGTCAAGCGATGCCTCTGCACTCTTCCATTCCTCTTGTGCCAAACTGATGATGGCCCGTTGTGCCCAGGCCCGGCCGTTGTATGCATCCAGTTCCAGGCTCTTGTCGATGGCTTCAAGTGCCTGTACTGTGTCTTTTTGAAGCAGCAACACTTCGGAGCGTAAGGCATAGATGGTGGCATTCTTGCTCCATTTGATCTTCATGGAGTCAAGGTCTGCCATGGCCTGCTCATAGTTTTTCTGCTGAATACGACAAAGCACACGGTTGTGCCACAGATTGATGTTTTCCGGAGCATAACGGAGAGCTGAATCGTAGTCGCTAACAGCCATGTCGTAGTTCTTCTGTTGAATGCGGCAGAGTCCACGCAGTTCGTAAGTTCCTACTACGTAGGGGTTGCGCTTAATGGCTTCCGAGCAGTCGTTCTCTGCTCCCGAGAAATCGTCCAGGTAGTATTTTGCTACGGCTCTGAAATACCATGGCTCGAAAAGATAGGGCTTGGCCGTAATGGCCTGGTTGAAGTATTGTATGCCGAGCACGTAGTCGTCATAGTAGAGAGATGCGCGCCCCATGGTCAGCAGCCGTTCGGTGTTGAACTGGGCATACGTGGTCAAAGGGGTAAACAGTAGGAAGTTAAAAAGGTAAAAAGGTAAAAGGACGGTCAGCCTTTTACTTCTTGGAAATCGCTTTATGCTTACCCATGCCATCTTTTTACCTTTTATTTGTTTTACTATTATCTTATCTTTTTTACTATTCGTGTCTATACCTTTTGGAGTGTATCACCTTTTCAAAGGTTTCGTTTTATAGCCACAACGATAGCGCCCCATGGTGAGCGATTTCAGCTTGTTCTTGATGAGTTGCTTACGCAGGGGAGAGAGGTGGTCGACAAACATCTTCCCGTCTAAGTGGTCAAATTCATGCTGCATGACGCGTGCCAGATAACCCTCTATCCATTCGTCGTGCTCCACAAAATCTTTGTCCTGCCAAGTAACGTGAATGCGCGTAGGGCGGGTAACCTTCTCGTGGATGGCTGGCAACGACAGGCATCCTTCCTCCGACGTGTCGGTATTGGAATCGTCGTATTCCACGATGTGGGGGTTGATGTACACTTGACGGAATCCCTTGTACTGAGGCATATCCTCGCCTAGTACGTCAAGGTCGATGACCGAGAGCCGAATGGGACGTCCTATCTGGGGTGCTGCTAGTCCGATGCCCTCGCTGTCGGCGAGCGTTTCCCACATGTCCTCTATCAGTTCCTTTAGTTGGGGATAGTCTGGGGTGATGTCCTCGGCCACTTTGCGTAGGACGGGCTGTCCATATATATAAATAGGTAGTATCATTTCTTAACTTGTGAATGTAATTTCTATAGAGAATTGTTCGCCTCCTGTTTTGTCATGTTGTAGGATTAGAGTTAAGGAGACTTGAAAGGGTGTGGAGCCTGCCTACTTCCTTGCTCGGAGATAGTCTTCGAGCAGGATTGTAGCGCTGATCTCATCGACCAGCGCCTTGTCTTGACGTGCTTTCCTGCGTAATCCTGCGTCAATTATGGCTTGATGAGCCAGTACAGACGTGTAACGCTCGTCGTAGTACTCTATAGGCACCTGGGGGAAGGCTTTACGCCATCGGTTGACGAATTGCTCTACGCGCTGCAGGTTTTCACTAGGCTGCCCGTTGGGCTGCAGAGGCTTGCCTATCACAATGCATTCTACATCTTCGTGTGAGAGGTATTGCGTCAAGTAATCAAAGAGTGTCGCCGTGGGTACTGTTGCCAGTCCGCCGGCTATCAACTGTAGGGGGTCGCTGACGGCCAGTCCTGTACGTTTCTTACCGTAGTCAATGGAAAGTATGCGCGCCAACTCCTTTATCTCCCTTTTTCAATCTTACCCTTTATCTCTTTTCTGTCTCTCTCTATTTTGCATAGAGCAACCATGCTCCAGGGTACTTTGTCATGAGCGCGGCACGGCTGGAAGCTGCCTCGCTTTTGGTCTCGAAGGTAGTTGCTATTACGCGGTACATGGCGGGCGTGACGTCCGAGTTGATGACGACCTGAGCATTGTAGCCATCAGCCTTCAGGGTCTGTTGCAGTCCTTCAGCGTTAGCTTTCAAAGAGAACGACCCTACTACGACACTAAAGTTCTTCAGTCCTGTACCATTGACTACTGAAACGGTTTCCTGGCGTACGGTAACGTTGTCGCCGTTGTCAATAACCTGTGTATTGTTGGCAGCCTTTTCTTCCATGGGAACGACGCTCGCGGTACTCTGAGTGTTCTGACTCACGGTAGCAGCGTTAGCCTGTTGTATCTCCTCCTGTTGCTTTGCTTTCAGATAGGCCTGCTTATAAGCACTCTCTTTCGATTTGCATCCCGTAAAAATCATGGCTGTAACAAGTGCAGCACATAATACTGTGTACTTCTTCATTGTCTTTTCTTTTTTTTCTGATGTTATTAAACGTCTGATACTTTAAATTTTCTGCGAAATTACAAAAAAATGGCCAAAGGACATGAAAAAATCCACATAAAGTTTGTTAATTTCAAAAACTTTCCGTACATTTGCGCTATCAAACGTTATGTACAACCCTTTTAAAACATTAAAAGTATGAAAAGTCTTGGATATTTAGGTGCATTTTTGGGTGGTGCTCTTGCTGGTGCCGTGGTAGGTCTGCTGATGGCTCCCGAGAAGGGTTCTGACACCCGTGTGAAAATAACCGATGCTGTTGACGACTTCATGAAGAAGCACAACATCAAGCTGAGCCGCAAGGATGTGAAAGACCTTGTCGACGACATTGCTGAAGCTGCTCCTGAGGTTGACGAGTAATTCATAATTGGTAATTCACAATTAAAATAGGAAGGAAAGTGCTGTCAAGTGACAAGAACGTAGAGTCTGTCAAGGAACTGATAGAGTCGTTGCGGCAATATGCGATTCTGCAGAAGGAATACGTCAAGCTGGACATCATCGAGAAGGTAGTTCAGCTTATAACTGCTCTGTCGTTGGCAGTCGTGCTCATCATCCTTGGTGTAGCAGTCCTGTTCTACCTAAGCTTTGCCGTGGTGTTCTGGATGGCGCCGACCATCGGGACAGCCACGGCATTTCTTATAGTTGCCATTGTATTCTTGTTGCTGCTCGTGGTTGTATTTACTAATAGGAAAACGTGGATTGAGCGCCCGTTGGTGCGTTTCATGTCCCAGTTGTTGCTTAGTTAATTATTTATATGTTTTATTATGCCACAGCCTACTTATAACACCATCGAAGAACTGCAGCAACGCAAGGAGCATTTACTTGTCGACATACGCAAGGACGGTTCACGCATTGGTGAATTGTGGGACCAGCTGGTGTCTCCTAAGACTTCCAACTCCAAGGGCGAGTTGGTTGCCCACTTGATTAGCAATAGTATAACAGCTATTGATGCCTTCCTGTTGGTAAAAAAACTGATGAAAACCTACGGCCACTTATTCAACCGTAAGAACAAGAAGTAGGTAGTCGTCATTTTTTCCCATAAACGCAATAAGTAATCGTTTTTTTCCTTTTTTTACTTATATTGTATAAAATATTACAATGGAGTTAAGATTGTGTGGGCACACGGTAAAAAAATAAGAAAAATGTACTTAAAAAGTTTGCAGGATAAAAAAAAATGTTATACCTTTGCACCCGTTATCCTGAAAACAATCTTTTTACCTTAAAAAGGACTAATACCTATTGAAGATATAGAGCGATTGCCTGTGAGGGTCATCGCTTTATTTTTTTTTACAGTCCGTAACACCATCATCGGTCAACCCCTTCGAGGTAGTTGGTGCTTATCAGAACCTTTTTTATCATATCCTATCGGGCGGAATTGCCTCTGCTTCTCGCTATACACGAAACCATGCCCGAACAGGTAGTTCTTTATATCTTCCGACTCTGTCCCAAAGTTATAGCACAATGACTCCAATGTGTCAAACTCCTCATCTCTCAGGAGCATATTTACGCTTGAAACCAGTATGGCAGGGTCTTTCGGAAGATAGTCCATCTTTGTTTTTGATAATCTACTTAATGTACTTAACTTTCGAGGCGTCGCGAGGCTTGGCGTCGGGCTGCTCGTCTGGGTAGCCAATAGCAATGATGTAGTTTAGCTGATAGTCAGAAGGAATATCGAGACGATCAAGGAAAAACTTACATTTTTCATTCGACTTTAGGAAACGCACCGGTCCACCAAGGCAACAGGTTCCTAAGCCCATTGACTGAGCTGCCAGCATCATGTTTTCACCAAGCAATCCTGCGTCCAGTTCGCCTCCGCCATTGGCAGGGGTGCATACGCAGATAATATTCGGTGCATTGCGGAACATGTTTTTGAAGTTCTTGTCGCGGGCTACCTGTTTGGCGTTCTCCTGCTTATAGACCTCCGTCACATTAGCAATCAGTTCCTGGTCTTCCACTACACGGATAATCCAAGGTTGACGGTTTACGCCGCTTGGAGCATTGATGCCACACTTTACAATGATTTCAAGTTTCTCATGCTCCACTGGTTTGTCAAGGTATTTGCGGATGGACCGACGAGCCATCATATTGCTCAATACAGGATTAACCATCATCTGGATGTCTGCTTCTAAATCGCCCAGATTTCCTTCCAATATGTTTTCAACATCGCGTGTCCATCCCTTGTCAGTCGGCTCGTAACGCTTTAGGACTTGCCCGTCACGAGAGACGAGGAACTTAGTGAAATTCCATTTAATGTCCGATTTCTTGTCGAAGTCGACATCACGCTTACGGAGCATATCATCCATGAATTTGCCAAGTTGGTCGTTGGTGTCAAAGCCGCTGAATCCCTTCTGTGCTTTCAGGAAAGTGTATAGTGGATGCTCGTTGGCTCCGTTAACATCGATCTTGTCGAATTGTGGGAAATGAACATCATAGTTGGACGTACAGAACTGGTGAATTTCCTGAATAGTACCGGGAGCCTGTCCGCCGAACTGATTGCATGGTAAATCAAGTATTTCGAAACCATCCTTTGCATACTTCTCATACAATGATTCCAGTTCCTTATACTGTGGTGTGAATCCGCATCGTGTCGCGGTGTTCACTATCAGCAGCACCTTACCCTTGTAGTTTGAAAGCTGCACATTGTTGCCCGCATCGTCCTTTACCGTGAAATCATATATGTTCTGTGCCGGAAGGGCGGTCAGTACGCCCCACAAAGCTATGAGGCAAAAAAACAGTCTCTTGAACTTCGTTCGAGATTCCTCACTACCGGCTAAGCAAATGGATTTGCATTGCTCTTGTTTCATTATATTCATCATAATCATATAGTTTTTGTGGATTAATAACTGTATACATCTAAATTGGGTGTAAAGTTACAAATTATTATAGATTATTGGTTGCTTTTTGCCAAAGAATTAAGAAAAAATATGAAAGTGGTACGTTTAATCTTATATTCAACCAAGTTGTTGAGTTATTTTATCGCCTAAAAGGTCATTATTCTCAAAAAAAAAAAATAACTTTGCACTCGAATTAGAATTATACAAGCTAAACGATAAAAATGATACAGAAGCAAACCCTTGCCGCCATATTGACAATGATGATGACGGCTGTTCCGTTCGTAGAAGTGTATGCAGACAATTTTGCAGACTCTCTGGCTCTACAGGAGGTTGTGGTGACCGGGACTCGCAACGCTACGGACGTGCGTCATCTGCCAATGACAGTGACAGTCGTTGATCGTGTCACGTTGACGGCTGACCATCAGCCAAGCGTGTTACCGGCGGTGATGCGCGAAGTACCGGGACTCTTTGTTACTAACCGTGCCATGATGGGCTATGGCGTATCGACGGGAGCTGCAGGCTGCATCAATCTGCGAGGTATCACGGGTGGAGCAGGGCAGTTGCTCGTACTCATCGATGGACATCCGCAATATCAAGGTATCTACGGTCATCCCATTTCCGATAGCTATCAGTCGCTGATGACCGAGCGTGTGGAGGTGCTCCGCGGACCGGCAAGTGTGCTTTATGGAAGCAATGCAATGGGTGGCGTGATGAATATTGTTACACGCCAGAGTGTTCAGGATGGCGTGAACACCAATATCCAACTAGGCGCAGGCAGCTACGGTACCATTCAGGCTGAAGCTTCGAACCAGGTACGTAGCGGAAAGTTCAGTAGCACCGTTTCAGTGCAGTATAACCGCACAGACAACCACCGTCCTCGCATGGGCTTCGAGCAATACGGCGGCTACCTGAAACTGAACTACGACATTAACGATCATTGGAAAACCTACATTGATGCAAATGTCACTCATTTTAATGCTTCCTATCCTGGAGCGGAAAACAAACCCATGTACAATGCCGACCAGTGGATTACCCGTGGTGTCGTTTCGGCTGCACTGGAAAACCATTATGGCAAAACCAGCGGTGCCCTTTCTGTCTATTCTAACTTCGGACGTCATAAGATTGATGACGGTACCGCCGACCCCAACGCTCCAACGCAGCGTTACTTCCGCTCGAAGGATGCACTGACAGGCGTTTCGCTTTATCAAAGCATTCAGCTGTTTGACGGAAACCGTGTAACGGCAGGTGTAGATTATATGCACATCTACGGTAATGCCTACTACACATCGAAAGCTACTGGCGAAATTCTCGACACGCCCAATAAGCAGAGTGGCAAGTCTTATCGCAACGAGATTGCTGGCTACGTCGATATTCGCCAGGACTTACTCTCGTGGCTAACCATCGACGCAGGCATTCGTCTCGATCATCATTCCGTCACGGGTTCCGAATGGGTACCACAGGCAGGTGTCGTCGTTCGTCCCATCTCTACTGGCGAAATGAAGGCCATGGTCAGCAAAGGCTTCCGCAATCCATCGATGCGTGAGATGTATCTCTATCCTCCCTCGAACACCGATCTGGAACCGGAGCGTCTGTGGAACTACGAACTATCGTGGAAGCATCGCCTAAGCAGCTTTACATACGGTACAAATCTCTATTATGTAAAGGGCGACAACATGATTCAGACCCAGCAAGTGGACGGTAAGCCCCGCAATGTGAATACCGGAAAGATAGAGAACTGGGGCTTCGAGTTAGAGGCTGCATATCATGTAGACAGCCACTGGAGCCTGAAAGCCAACGGGGCTTATCTGCACATGAAGAACAAGGTGCTTGCCGCACCAGAACTGACAGCATTTGCTGGTGCAAACTATCGTTGCGGCAAATGGTTTGCCTCTCTCGGCCTGCAGTACATCAACAATCTCTATATCGCCGTTGGTGCCGATGAAAAGAAGGAAAGCTTCGTCCTGATCGATGCGAGCGTCACCTACGCTGCTACTCGCAACATAAGTCTTTGGGCTCGTGGTGAGAATCTTCTCGCACAGAAATATGAGATTAACCTCGGATATCCCATGCCCCGTTCAACGTTCATGGGCGGTGTGAGCGTTAATCTCTAATTTTGCCCTCGCTGCTCCCGATATTCATTCGGTGTCGTGGCTGTCCGCGATTTGAAGAGCCGTGTGAAGTGCTGTGGATAATCGAAGCCAAGCTGATAGGCTATCTCGCTGACTGGCAGGCGGGTCCCGGCGAGCAGCATCTTGGAACGCTCGATGACGGCATCCTGAATGTGACGCTGGGCGGTGGTGCCGCTCTCCTTGCTGATGAGGTCGCCGAAGTAGTTGGGCGAGAGGCAAGCTTTTCCTGCAAAGTAGGCCACGGTGGGCAGGCCGTTTCTCTCTGGATGACCACTCACGAAATACTCGCGGAGCTGTTGCTGGAAAGCCGAGAATACCTCGCTGTTTACCTTGTGCCGGGTAATGAACTGGCGGTCGTAGTAGCGTAGTAAATAGTCGAGCATCAGGGCGATAGTGTCGGTGATGAGTGTCTGCGAATGGCGATCGATGTCGTGCTGCATCTCTGTCTCTATCTGGTCCATCAGAGCCATGATAACCTTCCGCTCGGCCTGTGACAGGTGCAATGACTCATGATCACCATAGTCAAAGAACGTGTAGTCTTTGATTTTCTTACCTAACGTTGTGTTGTATATCAGGTCTGGATGAAACAATAGTCCGCGTGAAGGAGGCATAGGCAAGTCCTTGTTCCATTCAATGGTAAACACTTCGCCAGGAGCATGCGTCACAATGGTACCCTCCTGGTAGTCGTACTTTTCACGGCCATAACGAGCAGAACAGCCAGCACCTTGCTTCATGAAGATGCCATAGACTCCATAGCGCAGCGTTGCACCGTTCAGCCATTCAGGGCTTTCATTGATGTCAATCACCGTCACCAGTGGGTGTAGTGTCTCAACTCCGTAGCATTTGTTATAACCGTCGATACTATCGACCTCAAAGATTTGCTGTTTCATGATAGTCCTATTACAGGTTCTCGCGGAAAAACGCTTCTATCTTGTCGTAGGGGATGACGCCTGCCACATCGTCGTAGAGGTCTACGTGCGAGGCATCGCGGATGATGAGCAGTTCCTTATTGCCCTCTTTGTAGCTGCCTGCGTATTTGCCTGTAGGAATCTCATTGGCTGTAGCACACTCGCTGACGGAAGAAGTGTAGGGCTTCTTACCGGTCATCTTCTCGAAAGCATACTCGGAGAAGTAGCGTGAGTGGGCCTTCTCGCCGTGGATTAGCAGTATGGGCGTTTCTATCTCGTTGGCATAGTCGAGGATGGGCTGGTTGAGGAACGACTGGCATCCCGTAACGTTCCAACCGTCATTGGAGTTGCCGCTGCGCTCATGGTAGCCACGTTTGGTCTTATAGTAAGCATGGTAGTCCTTCACAAACCAGGGAGCAGCCTCAGGCAACGGGTCGATGACACCACCAGCACGCTTGTACTCACCCGTCTTGAAGTCTTCTGTACGCTGGGCCGCCATTGCCTTGCGAGCCTCCATACGCTGTTCTTTCGAGTTGCTGCTCATGAAGTAGCCCTCGCGGTTCACCTTAGTCATGTCGTACATTGTCGATGCAATGGTAGCTTTTATGCGCGGGTCAAGTGCGGCAGCGTTGACGGCCATGCCGCCGAAGCCGCAGATGCCGATGATGCCGATTTTCTCTGCATCGACATTGTCCTGCACAGAGAGGAAGTCAACGGCAGCGAGGAAGTCCTCGGTGTTGATGTCGGGTGATGCCATTCGGCGCGGCTCGCCACCGCTTTCGCCTGTAAACGAGGGGTCGAAGGCGATGGTGAGGAAACCACGCTCGGCCATGTGTTGGGCATATAGTCCGCTCGACTGTTCCTTGACGGCTCCGAAGGGGCCGCTTATGGCAATGGCTGCGAGTTTGCCTTCAGCTTTCTTCGGTGTGTACATGTCGGCAGCGAGTTCGATGCCATAACGATTACGGAACGTGACCTTTTTGTGGTTCACCTTGTCACTCTTGGGAAAGGTCTTGTCCCATTCCTGAGTCAGTTGCAATGTCGTATTCATATCTTCGTTTGTAGTTTGTTTGTTCTTGTTGCAAGCCGTGAGCGTCAAACCCATCAGCATCGCGGCTAATACTGTTTTTTTCATACCTTATGTTATAACCTTGATCTTTGTTGGAGTTCGTTCATGCCAAGATATGTAATCGAGTTTTCGCTTCTCTCACTTCATCATGACCTTGTTTCCGTTCATGATAAAGATGCCGCGTGAAGGATTCTCTACCTGATGGCCATTTAGGGAATAGGCTACTTTCTTGTCGTATGATGTGTTACCGGCGCTGTTGATGCCTGTTGTTCCCGTTGACAATGACATTGTAACGCTGACATTCCCCTGTCCGGCCTTTAGAAAGGACTCCAGCTCGCCCTGCGAAGAATACTCCATGCGTCCCAAACGGGTATAGCTCCATGAGTTTGAACCGTAAAAGAGCACAATCTGGTTGCCGCTGTAGAGTATGACGTCACCAGGACGTGTCGTTGTCTGGACATCGCTTGTGGGTAGTGAGCGTCCCAGCGCACCCACCTTCTCGAAACCGCCATAGTCGCGGGCCTCATAGGTGATGTCGCCCTTCTGCAGAGCCTCCACCAGCGCTTGTGTGGCGGCATTATCCTCCAAGGTGACAGGTAGCGTCTTGTCGTCGATGGTCATAAAGATTTTCTGTGTCATAATCTGTGCCTTTGTTTCGCTCTCCTTCGAACAACCAGTCAGCAACATTGCTGCCAGTAACATTAGAATCTGTCTCATTTTTTTTTCGTTTTAAGTCCGCTGCAACGACTGTGCGAGGCAAGTGCAGAAGCGTGCAAATTGCCAGGGCAACATCTGTTCTCGCAGACAATTATTAATTCGTCGGCAAAGGTACGGACTATTTCCGATAATCCGATTACCTGAATCTTGGAAAGAAATACCAAAATTACGGAATCAGTTGTTGTGAGTTCAGTTCCATCTACCTATTGTTCATGATACAGAAAATTACCAATTAGTTGGCAACACAATATTGTCCACTCCATGTGCCTCTTCAAACAGCGGCGAGATTTCATCGTCCGTGAAGCCAGCGATACCGCAGCCGATGCGAGTCACGAGGAATGTCAGTTCGGCATGCTGTTTGGCAAACATGATGAACTCTTCCACATACGGGCGGATGGTTTCCACACCGCCTTGCATTGTTGGGATGGCATAGCTTTGGCCTTGCAGACCTACGCCTTGTCCCATGATGGCTCCGAACTTGCGGTAGGCGATGTAGGCCGCCCCGCCGCCATGAAAACCTTTCAGATTGCTGCCGAATACAAAGATCTCGTTCGGCTCCAACGATGTAATAAACTCTGGTGTTGTTCTTTTCT
>CAMJWJ010000039.1 GCA_946409435.1 uncultured Prevotella sp.
TCACGAAATTGAGTGGCCCACTCACGGAGCTGAGAAGGCCACTCACGAAATTGAGTGGCCCACTCACGGAACTGAGAAGGCCACTCACGAAATTGAGTGGCCCACTCACGGAGCTGAGAAGGCCACTCACGGAGCTGAGAAGGCCACTCACGGAATTGATACGGATTCTTGGCTCAGCTACTGCAGCTCGGGCCATCCGTCGGCCGTCCAGCGGATGGTACGCTGGACAAGGACAGGGGCACCCTTGCGCTCTACGCTGTAGCCGTGGCAGAGGAAGACGTCCTGGCCGTCGACGTGGTAGACGGCACAGTGGCCGGCAGCCTCGTACTGCTGCTTATCGCCCTCGATGACGATGGTGCCACCGCCCTGCAACATGTCATGGCCGTCGCGGTCGAGATAGGGGCCGTCGACCTGACGGCTGCGCCCTACGGCAACACGGTAGTTGCTCTTCGAGCCGCGGCAGCAATAGTCCCACGACACAAAGAGGTAGTACCAGCCGTCGTGGCGGAACACGAAGGGGGCTTCGATGGCGTTGACGCCGGCATACTTCGAGGTGGGGTTCTCCTCGGCACGGCTGTAGTCCCTCGGGGCATGGCGGCGGGCAATGGTGCGCGGCTGCTCACCGGCAGCAAGATGCATGGTGGTGTCGAGGCGACAGAACTGGATGCCGTCCCAGAAGCTGCCCCAGAAGAGCCACGGCTGGTCGTGTTCGTCGACGACGAAGCAGGGGTCGATGGCGTTCCACTGGTCACGATGCTCACGGGAGGTGACGATGCATCCCTCGTCGTTCCACAGCTGTCGGGCAAGCGACCGCGTGGAGAGCAGTCCGATGGCCGAACCGTTCTTGCCGAACGTGGAGCAGCTGTAGCTGAGCCACCAGCGTCCGTGCCAGCGGATGACGTCGGGAGCCCACACGTGTTGCTGGAAGCCTGGCACGGAGTCGTGGGTCCACTGCGGGATGACGGTCATCACGGGCGTAGCGCTGACGGTCCACGACTGGCGGTCGCGTGAGGTCAGCTGCTGGATGCCCATGCCGGTGCTGAACAGATAGTAGGTACTGTCCTCATAGGCCATCACGGGGTCGTGGACCATGGGGGTTGTGGTGGTGAAGGCGCCATGCGGCCGGCGCCGATGTTCTTGGGCCGTGGCGACGGCCGTGCATAGCAGCAGGGCGGCCGTCATGATGAGTGTCAGGGTAGTATGTTTCATCGTACGTACTTCTTTCCGTTGTGTATATACAGTCCTTTCTTAGGCTCACCACTGACGCGGCGGCCATGCAGGTCGTAGTAGGGAGCGTCGGCAGACGGGCGGTCCATGGTGACGTCGGCGATGCCGGTGTGATCGCCGTAGCGGTAGCCCCAGACGGTGACGCCGGAGGCAACTCTCAGGGCAGTAAAGCAGGGAACGGTCGTGCTGGTAGGCTCAAGCGTCTGCATGACCATCACGCCGTTGTAGTTCTGGTTGTTCATCATGATGGTGACGTACGACGTGCCGGCCTCTGTTGTCCACGTACCGTGGATGCCGTCGCCGTCGATGGTGCCATCGTGATGGAGCACGATGTCTACGGGTGTGGCCAGCTCCTTCTGGGTGTGGTCGAGCTTGTAGCGGTGGGTCAGCAGCTTGTAGACACCGGGAATCTTGTCGGTGGCGACCTGCTGGGTGGTGGCAATGTCGGCACTCGTGACCTGCTCGCCAGTGTACTCAAAGGGGGCTGCCACAAGCCAGCCGTCCTCGTTCTGGAACAGCTGATGGACACGTACCTGATGGGCCTCGCCGTAGTTCTGGTAGCGGGTGTGATAGACCAGGTAGATGCGGCCGTCGTCTGCGTCAATGACGGAGTTGTGGCCCTGCGAGCGCTCACTGGCAGAGCCGACGGTCTTGTTGCCCCACTCGCCATAGGCCCCGAAGATGTTGACGCCACGGTTATCGTTGGCATTAGGACCGAAGTTCAGCAGGTAGGAGGAGAAGACGGCACTGACGCCACGGCTGTCGCGGTAGGGGCCGTCGGGGTTGGTGGAGCGGAAGACGCGCATCTGGTAGCCGCCGTTGTTGTAGTCGGCGGGGTTGCCGCCGGCCGCCAGTCCGCCGTAGCTCATGAAGAGATAGTAGTAGTCGCCGATGTGGCGGATGTAGCTGCCCTCGCCTGAGACGTAGTAGCCGCCGGCTATCTTCTTGCCGAAGTAGGGGTCACTGGTCACGCCGTCGCCGCTGCCCGTCAGCGGATAGGTGACGTCGTAGTCGCGCAGTCCGTTGGCCTCGTTCAGACGGAGCATCCAGATGCCGCCGCTCCACGAGCCGTACGACATCCAGAGGCGGTCCTGCTCGTCGTAGAACACGCAGGGGTCGATGTTGTTAGGATAGCGGCGCCCCCAGCCCGTTCCCGTAGCATAGCGGGAGGGCAGCGACGACAGCGTGCCCAGCACCAGTTCGAGGTCGGTGTCCTTGTAGGCTGTGCCGCTGTAGAAACCGCTGACGACGACCGGTCCCTGATAGCGGTACGGGCCGTTAATCTTGTCGGCCGTGAGCAGCACGATGCTGCTGTACCATGCGTCGCCGTTGACGCTCATGTACATGCACCACTTCTGCATCTGCTTGTTGTAGATGACGTCGGGTGCCCACAGGTTGCCGTCGATGTTGTAGCTGCTGTTGCCGCGGGTCGCCCAGGCTTTGGCGTTGAAGGCAGGGAAGTCGACCTCCTGTCCACCCTTGGTCACGGTCTTGACCTCGGGGGTCACGAAGGCTACGCTGTTTGCCGCGTTGGTGCTTGTCGCCGTGCTCCAGCGCACGGTGACCGTCTGCCACGACATGAGGTCTTTCGACTTGGCCACGGCACGGTGGGAGCCGAAGATGTAGTACGTCTTGGAGGATGGGTCCCACACGACGCTGGGGTCGTGAACGCTGACCGACCGCAACGTATAGGCTGCCGTCGTCAGTGCCGAGCATAGCAGCAGGGCGATAATGGATAATGTCTGTTTGGCTCTTGTCATGTTGGTGTTGTTGTTTTTAAAAAAAAGGAGGATGTGCCCAGATGTAAAGGCACATCCTCCGAAAGTCCTTATCCGTGACGAGTCACGTCGGGAGTCTACAGGTCTTCGTACTTGTAGCCCCAGATGGTGACACCCGTCTGGCTGCGCAGGCCGGTGAAGCAGGGGGCCACGTCGTTGGTTGGCTCCAGGGTCTGCGGAACCATCACGCACTTGTATTCACCTTCAGAGATGGTGATGTTGACGTACGACGTGCCTTCCTTGGCCGTCCACGTACCCGTGGCATCACCGGTAATCGTACCGTCGGCGTTCAGCTGGATGTCGACAGGTGTGGCATACTGCTTTATGGTGTGATTCAGTCCGTACCTGTGGGTAAGCAGCTTGTAGTTGCCGGGAATGTCGGCCGTGGCCACCTTCTGGGCAGCAGCGATAGCGGCGCTCTTGACACCCTCGCCAGTGTACTCGAACGGAGCAGCAACCAGCCATCCGTCCTCGTTCTGGTAGACCTGATGGACACGTACCTGATGGCCTTCGCCCCAGTTCTGGAAGCGGGTGTGATATACCAGATAGGTACGTCCGTCCTCAGCGGCAATGATGCTGTTGTGGCCCTGGGCACGCTCGCCGGAAGCCTCGCCGTCACCACCCGTCAGCAGGTTGCCCCAGTTCGAGTATGCACCCATGATGTTGACGCCACGGTTGCCGTCGTCGGCATTGGCACCGAAGTTCAGCTGGTACTTGTTGTAAACGGCCGAAGTGCCCTTGCTGTCGACGTACGGTCCGTCAGGATTGAGCGAGCGGAACACGCGCATCTGGTAGCCGCCGGCAGCTTCCAGTCCGCCGTAGGTCATGAACAGGAAGTAGTAGCCACCGATATACTCGATGTAGGATGCCTCGCCCGAGACGTAGTAGCCGCCGGCAATCTTCTTGCCGAAGTAAGCGTCGGAGGTAGAGGTGGTAGCGTAGGTGACGTCATAGTCGCGCAGACCGGTCTCTTCGTCCAGTTCAAGCATGAAGATACCACCGCTCCACGAGCCGTACGACATCCAGAGCTTGCCCTGCTCGTCGTAGAAGACGCAGGGGTCGATGGCGTTTGGCCAGTGGTTGCCGTAGTTGTCGCTGGGCGCATAACGACTGGGCAGTGATGTCTCGCCGAGCACGATAGGCATGTCGGTAGCGTTGAAGGCATCGTCAGAGCGGGCACCGCTCATCACGATAGGAGCCTGATAGCGGTAGGGGCCGGTGATGTTGTCGGCCGTGAGCATGATGATGCTGCTGTACCAGTAGTCACCGTTGACGCTGAGATACATGCACCACTTACCCATCTTCTTGTTGAAGATGACGTCGGGTGCCCACATCATGCCACCGATGTCGTACGACGCACTGCCGCGTGCCGACCAGGCATGGGCGTTGAAGTCCAGGTCGTACTCTGTGCCTCCCTTGGTCACCTTCGTAATCACGGGCGTGGTGAAGGCGTCGACGTTGGAGGCGTTGCTGCTGGTGGCAGTAGCCCAGGGAGCGGTAAAGGCTTCCCACGACATCATGTTGTTACAACGGGCGGCAGCACGGTGAGAACCGAACACGTAGTAGGTGCTTGTCGACGGATCCCAGACGATGCTCGGGTCGTGTACGCTGACACGTCTCAAGGCCGACGGACCTTCCAACTGCGGGTCGTCCTCAGCAGACTCGTTCTCTAAAGTAGTGAAGGATACCTGCTGGGAATACCTCACGTCGAAACTGGTCTGAACAAAGCCACGAACGTAGTAGGTCGTGCTCTTGGTCAGTCCGCCAAGGGTCAGTATCATGTCCTTGCTTGAGGCCAGCACCTTGTTGTCGTCCACAGTGGGATTGGGCGTGGTGGCGTAGCAGATACCGCGGGCGATGAGGTGCGAGCCAGCAGCCGTGGCGGTGACGATGGCCGAGTTGGGCTGGATGCCCGATACCTCAGGCGTGGTGACCGACAGCGGGATGTTCTCCTCGCTGATTTTGTCTTCACAGGCTGTTGCCATCATTCCGATGGCAAACAGCGCTAACAGTTTAGATACATATTTCATAATATAGTTTCTTTTTTATACTTTACTCAAATACCAGGTAACTGCTGTCCACGGTGAAGCGGAAGTAGAAGTCCTCTGGGTCAATCAGGTTGATACCGATGTAGTCTTGCGTGTAGTCTTGACCATTGGTGCCGTGCATGACGACCTTGATGTCGGCGGTGCCGTCGCCGTTGTTGACAATCTGGGCCTCACACTTGGCACCGTTCATGGCACCAAGCCATGCACCCCAGTCGGTCTGTCCGCCACTGGGCCTGCAGGCAGCATAGCCGTCGCCCCATCCGTAGTTGTCGGCACGTACCACGGCATACTCAGCCAGATTGGCCTTGTTGAGCACGATGACGAAGTTGTTCCAGTTGTTGGCACCGGAGGTGTAGTTGGTGAAGTTGACGGTGCAGACAGTATGGGGAGCAACTTTCACGTTGGGTGTATGGGCCGACCACCAAGCGGCAGCACAGTCGGGCGTACCAAGCTGGTTGTCGAACACGAGGTGGCAGCCGTCGACGGTGAAGCGGAAGTAGAAGTCGTTGGCGTCGACCGTATTGATGCCGTTATACTCCTGATTGTAGACCGTTCCGCTGACGCCAGTCATGACAGCCTTCACGCTGGCCGTACCGTCGCCGTTGTTAGTGATGTAGGCCGTCACCTTGGCGCCGTTCATGTCTTCACGCCATGTAGCCCACTCCTCGTCAGAAGCAAATCCGCCGACAGGCTTGCAGGCAGCGTAGCCGTCGCCCCATCCGTAGTTGTCGGCACGCAGCACGGCGTACTCGGCGTTGCTTGCCTTGCAGAGCACTACCACGAAGTTGTTCCAGTTGCCAGCACCGGTGGTGTAGTTGGTGAAGCTGACCACCTTGGTTTCCATCGGTTCTACCTTAATGTTCTCGGTGTGGGCGCCCCACCAGCCTGTGCTGTTGTCCTCGGCACCGAGCACGAGCGGCATGGGCACGACGACGGTCTGGGTGAAGGCCGACAGCTCGTTGACGACGCTGAACACTACCGTGGCAACGACGGGCTTCTCGCAGTTGGAACCCTTCGAGGTCTTGTTGTAGACGGCTATCAGCGTCTTGGTGCCCAGCGTTGTCAGGTCGGGCACCACCTGAATCTGAAGGTCGCCGAGCTCCAGGCTCTTCGACGAACCGCCCTCGAACTCTACGGTAGCAGCGACGTTGGCTATGAACTCGTCGTAGCTGGTGCCTAACAGCACCTCGCTGGGCACGCCCGTCAGCTTCAGTGCTGTGGGCTGGAAGTCAGCGTTCTCGTCGTACGGTTCAATGTTCGACGACAGGAAGTCGATGTAGGAACCCTCGACCACCAGGAAGCAGCGGATGTTGGTGTTGGTCTCGTCTTTGTTAAGGTTAGCCATCGGCGTGGTCTGCGTGTAGGTCTTTCTGACTGTACCGTTGTCCATGGTGACAACGAGTCCGCCCTCAGAGCGGTCGACAGTCAGCACCACCGTGCCACCCAGCTTGTCGACGCCCGGGTCGGTGTCGGTGCTGAAGGTGAGGGTGCTCTCCACCAGACTGCGGTCGATGTAGTCGCCCCACTCGGAGTTGCCGCTGGGCTGATTGTCGAAGCGGATGGCACCGTACTCCTTATAGCCTGCACCACCGCGCTCAGAGTCGGAGCAGATGATGAGTGCAAAGTTCTTATAGGTATTGGTGGCATTGCCGTCGATGTAGAGGTCGAAGATGGCTTCCCAGGTAGCTCCCTCGGGTATGACGTAATATCTTGAGAAGTCCTGCCACCAGCCAGACGAGAAGTCAGTCTTACCAATGGTGTACAGCGGTCCTTCATTGCCGCTGTTGGCATTCTTGATAGAGTCAATCTTGTCAGCGGCCCAACCGGGTTGGTTGACGCTATACATTTCGCTGCCCTCGCAGCCCGTCAGGGTGATCATGCCCAGGGCTACTGCGCAGAGCGAGCTTGCTAACTTATAGAATAGTTTCATAATTGTTTCTATTTTCAATGTTCAATAGTCATTGTTACTTACCAAGGCTCACTACGGGGTGTACCGTCCAACCTTTCTGAGAGAAATAGCCAGAGTTGCTGGTGCTATTGTTTGCAGAGTTACCCACGAGGTTGGGGTTGTCGTTCAGTGTACCGACGAAGATGGGCAGGAACTCGTGTCCCTGGATGTAGGTGTCGAACGAGCTCTTCAGTTCTGAGTCGATGCCTACCTGCGAGTAGCTCACAGGCTCCTTGATGCGCGTCTTGTCAGCCGAGCGGCGGAAGGTGCCGTGCTCCTTGAGCTGTGCCAGACGGTCGTTGTCGTAGAAGAATCCCCAGCGGATGAGGTCCAGTCCGCGACCCCACTCACATCCGAACTCCTTCGGACGCTCGACGTTGGCTATCTGCTCGAACAGCTTGTCGGCGGTGTCGAAGTCGGCGAGGTTGAGGTTAGCCAGTCTTGCACGGCTGCGCACCTGGTTGATCCAGTCGATGGCCTGCTGTGTAGGTCCGTTCACCTCGTTCTCACACTCGGCAGCGCGGAGCAGCACGTCGCTGTAGCGCATCAGTCGGAGGTTGATGCCGCAGTGCAGTCCCACGGTGATACCGTTGTACAGGCCGGTGCGCAGGTTGGTCCACTTGGCAATGGGCAGTCCGCCGTTGTTGTCGTTGGTGGCCACGGGCTCGGCTTCCTTCATCTTGGTCTGGAAGCACACGTTGCCCAGCGTCGTGCGGTCCTTTTCCCACTCCGGCTCGTAGGTGCCGATGGTCCAGTAGAGACGCGGGTCGAGCGAATTGTCGGTAGTCTTCTCAGCCTTGAACAGGTGGTAGAGCCATGGGGCAGCCGAGAGGTCAGCCCAGCCGCTGAACTGTCCGGGGCCGAAGTTGCTCTCGATGGCGTGGCCCTGTGTGGCGTTGGCACTGGTGTTCACCGGCGTCCACTCGTCGTCTGTACCCTGTGAGCCGTAGTCGAGGTATTGCACCTCGAAGAGGCTCTCGTCGTTGTTCTCGTAGGCAGCACCCTCGCGGAAGTTGTCGCCGTAGTTGGCCATCAGCTTGTAGGTGCCGTACTGTCCGCCGATGATGGCTTTCAGCACGTCGAGGGCCTCGCTGTACTTGTGGCGCTGCATCAGCGTGCGTGCATAGAAACCGGCGGCGGCACCGCTCGTGGCGCGTCCCAGTGCCCATTCGCCACCCTCGTCACGTGTGGGCAGCAGCGTCATGGCCTCATTGAAATCACTCTCTACGAGGTCCAGCACGCGGTCGTACTGGTCGAAGACACTGGCATCGCCTTCCTCATGGTTGGGTACGTTGAGCGTAGTCAGTGAAGAGTAGAGGTTGTAGTCGGTGATGATCAGCGGGTTCTGATAGTAGGCGGCCAGCGTGTAGTACGACAGTCCGCGCAGGAAGAGCGCCTGACCCTTGATGCGTTTCATCTTGTTGTTCAGCGTCTCGGTGTCGACATCCTCAAACTTGGAGGTGACGAAGTTGCACACCTTGATGGTGTAGTACCAGTCGCGCCACGACCACTGGCCTATCTCGTCGGTGAATGGAGCGTCGAGGTCGTCGAAAGGCATGTACCACACCTGCGAGGAGTTCCACACTTCGTCGCCGCGCACGAGGTCGAGCGTATAGCCCACACGGGCGAAGGTGCCCTCCATGCGGATATGATTGTAGCATGCGATGATGCTCTCCTCCAGCTCGTCGGCCTGCGCACCGAAGATGTCGGTGGTCTGCTGGTTCGGGTTTGCGACATCCAACTTGCCCTCACACGCTGTCAGCGTGGCCATTCCCAGAAGGGCTGCGAGGGAAATATTATGTAGTTTCATATTTTTCGCGTTTTCTATTGTTTCTATTATTCTGTTTTACGGTAACGGCTTAGAACGAGAAGTTCAGACCGAACATGTAGCTGCGTGCACTGGGATAAGAGCAGTAGTTGTAGCCCGGTGTAAAGGTGCCGGGATAGTAGTCTACATTGTAGCCCTTATACTTGGTGAAGGTGTGGAGGTTCTGTGCCGAGATGTAGATGCGTACACCGCTGACGTAGTTGCCAAACCACTTGTTGGGCAGGTTGCAGCCCAGCTCGATGTTGGCAATCTTCCAGTAGGCGGCGTTCTGAATCTTGCGGTCGCTGAAGTAGTCGTTCCACAGGGCGCCCGGAGCCGTCTCGTAGGTGCGGGGCACGCTGGAGATGTAGGTCAGTCCGTCAGCCGACCAGCGGTTGGCGTCGAGGATGGCAACGTCCTTGTTGCCAGGTCCGTAGCACGAGTTCAGTGCGTTGTAGATGTGGTCGGCCACGTGGTAGCCTAATGCACCGAAGGTAGAGATTGACAGGTCGAACATCTTGTACTCCAGGTGAGCGCTCAGACCGAAGTTGACCTTCGGCATACCGCTGCCCAGCACGACGCGGTCGGCGGCAGTAATCGTACCGTCGCCGTTGACGTCTTGGTAGTAGCAGTCGCCAATCTGTGCGTTCGGCTGGAAGTACTCGGCGCCCTTCGACTTGGCGTAGGCGTTAAGTTCGTCCATATCCATCTGCGTGCGGATGATACCTTTATATATATAGCCGTAGAACTGGCCCAGCTCCTGACCCTCGTAGGTCATGTAGTCGCCGTCGTTGCGGTAGCCCGTATCGTTGGCCAGCGACGTCACCTTGTTCTTGATGGTGCTCAGGTTGGCAGCCACCTGCCACTTCAGCGGGTGGTCGTTGTTACGATAGGTGGCCGAGAACTCGAAACCGGTGTTCTCCATCGTTGCGGCGTTCATGGTCACGGTGGTGTTCGACACACCGGCATTGGCCGGAACGGCAACTTGCGTCAGCAGGTCCTTCGACTTGTTCTTGAACCACTCGGCGGTGAACTCCAGTCGGTTGTTAAACATGGCCAGGTCGATACCGACGCTCGTGGTGGTCTTCTTCTCCCACGAAATCTCCGTATTGACGAAGGTCGACACGGCAGAGCCGGTGACGGCCTGGTTGCCGAACGAGTAGGTCATGTTGTTGCGGGCCATGGTGGCCTGATACTGGTAGTTACCGATGTTCTCGTTACCCAGCTCACCATATCCGGCGCGCACCTTGAACATGTTCACGATGTCGCGGTTGATGGGGAAGAACTTCTCCTTGTCGAAGCGCCAGCCAAGCGAAATGGAGGGGAAGGTGCCCCAGTGGCGGCCCGACGACAGGCGCGAGCTACCGTCGCGACGGACAACGGCCGACAGGAGGTACTTGCCGTCGTAGTCGTAGATGAGACGACCGATGTACGAGGCCAGCACGTGCTTGTCCTCATACGAGTTGGCGTCTTTGGCGGCAGCGTTCTGAATCTGCAGGTAGTAAGGCTCCGTGAAGTTGGTGCCCCAGGCCGACAGGTTGTTGGTGTTCTCCTCCTCGTAGGTCATACCGACCACCAGGTTGAGGTGGTGCTTGCCAAACTGGCCGTCGTAGTTCAGCGTGTTCTCGACCAAGGCATCTGAGTAGGTGCGGCGAGCCTTCTCCAGGCGCTCGTTCTCCTTGAGCAGTGCCACACGCGGACCCTGAATCCAGGCGGGAATCCACGTCTTGTCGATACAGTGAGTCTTGCTGTACGAGAGGTTCAGCTTGTAGCTCAGCTTGTGGTTCTTGCTCTCCACGCCCAGCATGCTGAGCAGGTCGACGTCGGCCGAACCGGTGAGCAGGATGCGGTCCACCAGCGTGTTGCGCTCCAGCAGGTTGTTGGTCAGCAGCGGGTTGGTGGCCGAGATGTCGCCGTGGATGGCGTTATAGCCCACGCCGTAGCCATAGGCGTCGTAGTTCAGGTTCTGAGCCATAGGCACGATGTCGTCGAGCACCCATGTCGACTCGTCGTAAGCCTTGATGGTGGGCTGCATGGTCACGGTGCCGAGCAGCACGTTGGGCAGGTTGCCGTACAGACCCTGGATGTACTCGTTGTGGTTGGATATGGAGGTGTTGTCCTGGTCGGAGTGCGAGTAGACCACGCTGGTGCGGAACTTGACGAACTTGGTGTCCATCGTGTTGTTCAGACGGGCGGTGAAACGCTGGTAGTTAGGACCCTGCCCCTCCAACGTACCCTTCTGCTGGAAGTAGTCCAGACCGAGGTTGTAGGTGTTGTTGGCACCGCCACCGCTCAGGTTGACGTTGTGGTTCTGGCGGATACCGGTCTTGAAGACCTCCTTGAACCAGTCGGTGTTGGTGTTGTCCTGGAAGTGGTAGCGGCCGTCGGCACCGAGGCTGTAGCCACCGTAGAGCGCCTTGCCCGAGTTGGTCAGCGCCATACCGATGTACTGGCTGTACTGGTCGGCGTTCATCACGTCGTAGACGTCGCTCTGTATCTTGTCGATACCGAAGTATCCCTTGTAGTCGACCTTCAGCGGCTGGTCCTTCTTACCACCCTTCGTGGTGATGATGACCACACCGTTAGCAGCACGCGAACCGTAGATGGCACCGGCCGAGGCGTCTTTCAACACCTGAATGGTCTCGATGTCGTTAGGCGAGAAGTCGCGGATAGAGGTGCCCATGGGCACACCGTCGATGACGTACAGTGGGGAAGTGTCGCCGAAAGAGCCGACACCACGGATGCGCACCATCGGGTCGGCACCGGGCTGACCGTCGGAGGTAATCTGCACACCGGCCACCTTACCTTCGAGCATCGAACTGATGTTGTTGTGCGACACGCGCTTCAGCTCGTCGGCGTTTACTACGGCCACCGAACCTGTCAGGTCGGCTTTCTTCTGCGTACCGTAACCGATAACCACCACCTGTTCCAGCAGCTGCGAGTCGGATTCCAGCTGGATAGTGCCTAAAGCAGCACGGCCACGCACGGCCACCTCACGATCCTTGTAGCCCACGTAGCTCAGCGTCAGCACCGCATTGGCAGGAACGTCCATCGTGAAGTTACCGTCGAAGTCAGTGACGGCACCCGTCGTGGCGCCTTTCACTTTCACCGTGGCACCAATGAGCGGCTGGCCGTCTTGGTCAACAACCTGACCACTGACTTTGACAGTCTGTTGGGTCACTGATGCCATCACGGGCAGCGGACAGGTCGATAGCCCCGTCAGTGCGCACATTGACAGCATCGCAGAGAATAAAAAGTCTTTTCTCATTGCTAATTGTTTTAGTTAATATTAATAATAATGTATTATTTCCTATATATAAGTAGTAGTCTGCTCACCCCCATTCAGCATGGAAATGTGCTGCAAAGATATAAAGATTTTCCGAATAAACAAAGAAAATACTATAAAAGTTCTGAAAAATTGGCAAAAATACACTTCTTGGATATATTTTCTACAATTTTTCTCAAAAACGGGCTACTTTTTTTCTTGAGTAGCCCGTTTATGCTGGTAAGATTTTTGGGGGAGCGTAGCAACGAGGAAGTCTGTCTGGTTGAAGCCGTCATTGTGACTCATTTTGAAACTGACGTATGGATTGCCGCCGTTCCAGTAGAATGTACCTTCATTGTAAGCATAGAAATCTATTTTGACATCGTTACCCTCAGAATTTGGCCAGTCTTTTGTGCTCCATGTGCCGCCAGACTTGAGGAATTCGTACTCGCTGTCCTGGTAGTTCATGGAGAAAGCCGACAACTCCTCGGTTGTGAGAGCCGTCGCCGTGCGAGTCATCACCTGTTTGGGTTCCCCGTTGCTGTCCAGCAGTGGGCTCTCCGTCACTTCCACTGTAAGCTGCCGTGGCTCCTGCTGGGGCACTCCTTAGTCTTCATTTGAGCATGCCGCAAACAGCATGGCCGTCATCAGGGATAAGAGTAAGGGTTTGTTCATGATGAATGATTGTGATGTTATTGTTTGCAAGTGGATAATCTCTATGAAGTTACAGTCAGTAAAGGTTTCGTGTCCTACTTTTTGCGTGCAAATTTATTAAATTTATCGCAAATTGATGCATTTCATTTCGTCTATCTGCAATGATTTATGTTTTTTTCATAATAGAAGACTGTAAGGATTATCATGTTATTCTGACTATTCCTTCATCTCCTATGGTAGACCACCAGACTATCGGTAGTCATGCGGTGCATGTACTGCTGAACGATGGACTGCATCTGGCGCGTCATTTGGCGTAGCGTGTCGGCAGGCATTTCGCCGAGCACATTACGGCTCAGCGTCGAGTCGGTGCGGTAACGATAGGCAGCCGTCACCGTCTGACCGTCAAAGTCGATGGCATAGCGGCCCTTTACAAACTGGTAGCCACTGAACTCCGTCACCCAGTGCAGGGCATGCGTCTCGGCAGGCGGCGTGTGCAACATATCCTTGCCGAAAGCAATGTACGGACGGTCGTAGTGCAGGTAGCTGAGTACAGTGGGCATGATGTCAATCTGTTCCACCACGCGTTCGGTGTCATATCCGTGCAGCAGGCTGTCGCCTGGAGCATAGAGAATGATAGGTACGGTATGATTGCCCAGCGTAGTGGTGTAGCAGGGGTCGATGGTTGTGCTGGAGTGGTCGGCAGTGATGACAAACAGCGTGTTGCGATACCATGGTTGGCGACTGGCCGTATGGAAGAAGAGACGCAGGGCGTTATCGGTATAGCCGATACTCTCCTGCAGCGGGCGCTCCCCCTTTGGGAAACGACCTTTGTAGCGATCTGGCATAGCGAACGGCGGATGCGACGAAGCTGTGAACACAGCCGTCATAAACGGCTGCTGCATCTGGCTCATCTGCAAGGCATAGTACTGCAGGAACTCCTCGTCGAAGATGGCCCACGTACCGTCAAAGTCGTCGTCTCCATGAAACCGCGGGTCCTCATTGTACTCCGTACGACCGTAGTAGCGCTGGAAACCCGTGGCACGTGCAAAGGCCTGGAAACCCATCGAGCCATTCTGCGCACCATGGAAAAAGGCTGTCGTATAGTCTTTCTCCTCGCCCAGTTCACGGGCCAGTCCCGACAAGTGGTTCAGCGAGGCAGGCGTCAGGAACAATGGCTCTACGTAGTTGGGCAGCGACGACAGCACCGACGGCATGCCCTCGATGCTCTTGCGACCGTTGGCATAGGAGTACTGCCACGTCATGGCACCATGGGTAATCAGCGAGTCGAGGAAGGGTGTGAATCCCTTGTAGCTGCCACCACGTAACGTACGGTTGTAGTATCCGAAGTGCTGCTTGCCAAAGCTCTCGAGGATAAGTACCACGACATTCTTGGGCTGGAAGGCCACCGAATCGGATGGTACGTGCAGCGGACTGTACAGCGCGACGGCCTCGGCATCGCTCATGTAGCGGGGCACCATCATCGGCTGCTTGCTCAGTGTGCGGTAGATGGAGAAAGGAGTGTTGAGCACGATGCCCGTCTCAGCCGGACGATCAACGTACTGGTTGGCATTTGAGATCGTGATGGGACGGACGGCCATGGTGAAACCGCCACGCATGCCAGCAACAGTCAGCGGCACGGCCAGCAGCAGGGCACAGCCCATCTGCACGTAATAGCGGGGCAGGTTGAAGCTTGAAGTCTTAGGCTTGAAGTTTCTCGGCAGGAAGAGCCGCCACAGCAGCCACGACAGCAGCAGACCAAGCACGACGAGGTACCAGTTGTCCAGAAACTGCTCGCCCATAATCTTCATCATGCCTCCCGTTCCCTCATGGCTGAACTCGGCAAAGACGGTCGTCGTGGTACGCTTACCAGTATAAGCGAAGTAGACACAGTCCATGAGGTTGGCCCACAGCGCTACCGTGTTACACACCACAAAGACCCACCGCACCACGCGGTAGTAGCCCCGGCACTCCTTCCAGTGCAGTGGCAGCAGCATGAGCAGGATAACCAATGCGTTGGTATAGAGGATAGCCGTCGTGTCGAACTTCAGGCCAGCCACAAAAAGACTCACGGCATGGCTCCACGTCATTGTGTCGGCATACATCGGCCAGTTGACGGCGAGGAATACCAGACGACACAAAGTGAACAACACATATACCAACAGCAGGTTGCTCAGCAGCGCCACAACGGGATGGTTACGGAAGGAGAATTTCATACTTTTGCCTGTTTTGCTTGCAAAAGTACGAAAAGTCGAGCGCAAAACAAAGAAAAAAGAGTAATGAACATGCGTATTCCTACATTTTTTAGTATTTTTGCAGAAGTTTTGAACACTTTTATATAAATAAGGAACATGAAGAAGCGAGCAGTACTGATACTGACCTCCATCATATTGCTGGCACTTACCGCTTGGGTATGGTCGCGCTGGGACACATGGTTTCACAACGTTGAAGAACAGCCATACCACAGTCCGGCAGCGCCACACCGCGTGCTGCTTACACTGGGCGACAGCCTCGAACTGTCGCGTAACGTCAGCTGGCAGGCTGGGGAGGACGTACGGCCGGCATGGATAGAGCTGGCCTGTCTGACGGACAGCAGCGACACCGTGCGCATCGCGGCACAGGGCGAGGTATTCCGCTCGCGCAGCGGGCAAGCAGCCTACTACGTGGCCCGTCTCAACCGCCTGCAGCCCGACGCCGAATACGCCTACCGTGCCGTGACTGACGGTCAGGCATCGCCGTGGTACCACTTCCGCACCTATGCCGAGGGACGCAGCGACATGACGTTCCTCTACGTCGGCGACGTGCAGGACACCATTGGCGGTCAGGCTAACCGCTTTTTGCGAGAGGCCCTGCAGCGCCATCCCCAGAGCGAGCTGCTGGTGTGTGGCGGCGACCTGACGGAACGCCCCACCGACCAACACTGGGCGGAGACCTTCCGCGACATCGACAGCGTGTCACAAGCCATGCCGCTGCTCTGCGTGACGGGCAACCACGACTACCTGAAGGGTGTCATCATGCGACTGGAGCACCGCTTTCCGCTGGTCTTCTCCTACTTTCTCAACGCCAAGGTGGGCGACAACATGGTATACACTACATGCTACGGACCGGTGCAGTTTTTCCTGTTAGACAGCAATCGCGAGTTCCCTTACCTCTCCACCCAACGGCAATGGCTGAAAGAACAGTTGCAACAGAGCCATGCACGCTGGAAGATACTTGTGCTGCACCACCCGCTGTACAGCATCAAGGGAGCCAACAACCTCATCCAGCGATGGATGTTCAACGACCTGGCCGAGAAATATGGCGTTGACCTCGTGCTGCAAGGCCATGAGCATGCCTATGCCCGCATGACCAACGACGGCAGCACGCCCGTCTATACCGTCAGCCACTGCTCGCCAAAGAACTACCGCATCGAGTTTGACGACCGTTTCGACAAGTTCGGCATCTCCAGCCGCTACTACCAGACGGTCAGCATCAGTGGCGACACGCTGACAATGGCCGCCTACGAGGTGTATAGCCACTCGCTGTACGACTCGCTGCGCATCGTGAAGGGCGCAGGCGACCTCCCCGTGGTTGAGGACTACGGGAAACAGATACCGGAATACATGGAATATACGCCGAACCCTGACAGCAAAAAGGACCGTGCGTATGCCAAGCGTATAGAAGAATACAAGCAACGACATCCAGAGCGAGGTAAGAAGTGAGAGGTAAGAGGTAAGAAGTGAGAGGGATGACGGGTAATGTGCGTCAGCCTTCAGCGGTGCTCAGACTTCTTCGCCAAACAGCGTAGCACTGGTGGAGCCAGTGATGCGAACGCGCACCGTTTCACCGATGTGGTGTCCACGCTTGTCGAAGACCACCATTTTGTTCTGTTCAGTACGTCCGCACATCTGTTCACGGCTGCGCTTCGAGAAGCCTTCAGTCAGCACGTCGAACTCACGCCCCTCATCCTTCTTGTTCTGCTGTGCAGAAATCTCCGTCTGCAGGGCTATCAGCTCGTTCAACCGGCGGATCTTCACCTCCTCGGGCACGTCGTCGGGCAAATGCTTCGAGGCGTACGTGCCAGGGCGCTCGCTGTACTTGAACATGAAGGCAGAGTCGTACTGCACTTCACGCATCAGCGACAGGCTGAGCTGGTGGTCCTCCTCCGTCTCTGAATGGTAGCCCACAAAGATGTCGGTAGACAGACCGCAGTCGGGCACGATACGACGGATGGCGTCGACACGCTCCAGATACCATTCACGCGTGTACTTACGGTTCATCAGTTTGAGTATGCGGTCGCTGCCACTCTGCACGGGCAGATGGATGTGGCGGCAGACGTTGGGCATGTCGGCAATGACGCGCAGCGTCTCGTCGCTCATGTCCTTGGGATGCGAGGTGGTGAAACGGATGCGCATGTCGGGAGCCTCCTCGGCAACACGGCGCAGCAGTTCGGGGAAGGGCACGGCTCCAGCCGCCTCTTCGGTATGGGGAGCCATATAGCTATTGACATTCTGACCCAGCAGCGTCACCTCCTTGAAGCCACGGTCGCGCAGGTCACGCACCTCGCGCAGGATGCTCTCCACGTCACGGCTGCGCTCACGGCCACGGGTATAGGGAACGATGCAGTAGTGACAGAAATTGTTGCAGCCACGCATGATGCTGACAAAACCGCCAACCCGATGGCCCAGCCCGATACGCTGAGGCACCACGTCACGGTAGGTCTCGGTCGTCGACAGCTCGATATTGATAGCCTTGTGACCTGTCTCGGCCTGAGCCACAAGGTCGGGCAGTGACAGGTAGGCATCGGGACCCGCCACGAGGTCGCAGTGGTGGTGGCGCAGCAAGTCATCCTTCACGCGCTCGGCCATACAGCCCAGTACGCCGATGATCAGCCCGCCGCCAGTCTCTCCACTACGTGACTGCTTCGACAGCCGCTGGCGCCTTAAGGCATCCAACGCCTCCAGGCGATGGAAGATTTTCTGCTCGGCATTGTCGCGCACGGAGCAAGTATTGAGGAACACGGCGTCGGCGTCGTCAATGCATGACGTCGACTCGTAGCCGGCCATCTGCATGACCGATGCCACCACCTCAGAGTCGGCTACATTCATCTGGCAGCCGTAGGTCTCGATGTATAATTTCTTCATAATCGGCTGCAAAATTACTACATTTTTTGGAAATAACGAAATAAATACTTAACTTTGCAGCATCTTATCTACACAAAACATCTACTTATGAAATATTGGATGACGTTACTTCTATTTGCCGTCATGTCCATTGGGGCGGCTGCACAGGAGAGCCACTACCACAAAGCACTGCGTGGCAACCAATCCGACAACATGGTCGGCTATAACGACCGATACATCGGCAGCGGTGTGTACTGGTCGAGGGTGCGCGACCCGAACGACATGGAGATTGTCAGGGAGTCGGCCGAAGACTCGCTGGCCCGTAACAACGAGTTTAGGAAGCTGTGCAAGATGGCCTACGATGCCTACGACGACGGCGACTACTACTATACGGCAATCTATGGCGACAGCGCCCTATCGAAAAAGTTCCACACGCCGGAGCTGTACTACTTCATGGCCGTGTCGTTAGAGAAGCTGGAGTGCTACAAGGATGCCGACGCTGCTTACAAAAAGGCCATACAGGCAGGCTATATGAAAGCCGTTCAGCCGTATGCTGCATTCCAGAAGCGCATGAACGAATTGAAGGCGCTGGACAAGGTACGCAAGAAGGAGGCCAAGCGCACGGGTCAGAAATTCGTGTCGCTGAGCGAGGGCAAGGACAAACCCGAGCCGATGGAGGTGAAACGCGAGCCACGCCTGCAGCTGATCAGCACCACCCTTCGGATTGACGGACTGACGGACGACGGCTACATAACGCCAGGCCGGAAGTGCAAGCTGTATTTCCAGTTGCGCAACAACGGCAATGCCCCTACAGGCCTGTGCGACATCATGCTCGGCGACAAGAGTGGCAGCGACGCACTGAACATCGGCAGTATTGAGCCACTGGTCATCAATCCGAGGGAGATCTGTTTCGTCGAGATACCCATCGAAGCAGACGAAACGTTAGAGGAGGGCGAGATAGACCTTATCGTGATGATAGACGAGCCCAACGGCTACGGACTGCCTCCACGCCACGTCAAGTTGAAGGCAAGGAAATAGCATTTATTTGTATCATTTTTTTGTGACGCGCTTAAACTTTCCTAAAGTTGGCGCGTCAAAAATCTAATTATGAAAAAACTTCTTTATACATTACTTATAGTAATGGCAGGTGTGCAGGCAGTACTGGCACAGGGTTCCGTAAAGGGAAAGGTGATAGACAAACAGACTGACGAGGTCATGCAGTTTGTCAACGTGGCAGTCAACAATGCCGCAGGCAAACTCGTGAAAGGAGCCATCACCGATGCCACCGGACAGTTTAACATCAACGGACTACAGGACGGCACGTACCAGTTGCTGGTGTCGTTCATGGGCTACAAGACGGAGACGCGTAACTTCACGCTGTCGGCCCAACACCGTCAGGTACACTACAACGCCCTCTACATGAGCGAGGACTCGAAAGTGCTGCAGGAGGTGCAGGTGACTGGTCAGCGGTCGCAGATGAAGCTGGAGGTCGACCGCAAGGTGTTCAGCGTCGACCAGGTACTGGCAGCTGCCGGCGGTTCGGCCAGTGACCTACTGGAAAACATTCCCAGCATTGAGGTAACCACCGACGGCGAGATTTCGCTGCGTGGCAACAGCAGCGTAGAGGTATGGATCAACGGCAAGGCCAGCGGACTGACCACCGACAACCGCTACGAGATACTGCAGCAGATACCTGCCGAGTCGATCGAGAAGATTGAGGTCATCGACAACCCCTCGGCCAAATACTCCCCCGAAGGTTCGGCCGGCATCATCAACATCGTGCTGAAGCGCGACCGCAAGGCTGGCTACTACGGTTCGCTGCAGGCTGGCGCCAACAACCATAAGGGCTACAACATGAGCGGCAACATCAACTACTCCAGCGGTGTGCTCGACGCCTATGCCAACGTGGGATTCCGCCGCCGTCGCGGCAGTGGCGGCAGCGAGAGCGAGCAGCACTACAAGCAGACCAACGAGTACCAGACCTACAAGAGCGACAGCGAGAACAAGGGTCGCAACTTCTTTGCACGCGCCGGTCTGACGTGGCACCCCACGAAGAACGACGACATCTCGCTCGGCGGCATGACGCTGCAAGGCAAGCCACAGAACGAGAGCACCACGCCCTACCACTACGGCACCATCGGCACTGACTACGACAGCCGCATCATGTTCCGCCGCAACGAGAGCGACGGCAAGATGCAGATGTACCACGGCGAACTGGGCTACGAGCACCGCTTCTCCGACCTGCACAAGCTGACGGCACACGTGGAGTTCAACCGTTGGATGAGCGACCACGACAACATCTACCGCGACTCTACTACCGAGGCTATCGTCACCTCGTACAGCACGCCGACACAATACATCTGGGGCGCCCCCACCTACACCTACCAGCTACGCCCCACGCACATCCGCAACCGCAGTTGGGAGACCAAGGTGGACTACGAGAACCAGGTAACCGACAACTTCAAGATTGAGGCTGGCTACAACGGTCGCTTCTCGTACGAGAACACGCCACAGGAGTCGTGGATAGCTGCCAACTGGGAGGGCACCAACCTCACGGAGGACGAGCAATACTACAACCGCTTCATCTACAAGATGGACACGCATGCCCTCTATGCCACCGTCAACACCAAGGTGGGCCGATTAGGCATCATGGCAGGGCTGCGCGGTGAATACTGGCGCGTCAATACCGAGAGCTACAGCTACGCCCAAGAGCATGGAACAGCCGAGAAGGACGCTCCGTACAAGAAAGACTTCTTCCAGCTGTTCCCCTCGTTGTTCCTGAACTACGAGCTGACCGAGAGCGCCCAGCTGCAGCTGAACTACACCCGCCGCCTGCGCCGCCCCTGGGGCGGGCAGCTAAACTCGTTCAAGAACACGCGCGACGCATCGATGGTGGAGTTCGGTAACCCTGAGCTGACACCTGAATACTCCCACTCGCTGTCGCTGAACTTCCTGAAGACGTGGGCCGAACACACGCTGAGCATCTCGACATACTACCGCCCGACAACGGATGTCATGCAGCGCATACGCTACCAGAGCCAGCAAGACGGACTGATGTACATGACGCAGATGAACCTGACCAAGCGGCAGAGCCTCGGCGTGGAAATTATTGGCAAGAACAAGCTGTGGCGCGTGCTTGACCTGACGACGACGCTCAACGGATACTACAACAAGCTCGACGGATTCTCCTACGTCATCGACGGGCAGACAGTCACCGGCGAGGGCGACGAGAGTTTCTCGTGGGATGCCCGTATGCTGGCCAGCATCATCCTGCCCTACGACCTGTCCATACAGGCTACAGGCAACTACCGCTCACGGGGCGTCATCACCCAGGGTTACCGAAAGCCCAACGCATCGTTGGACCTCGGACTGCGCAAGTCGTTCTTCAACAAGAAAATAGCTGTTGCCGTGAACTTCCGCGACGTCTTCGGCACCCGCCACTGGGAGAACTACACCGAGAGCGACACCTTCTGGCGACACCAGAAAAACTGGCGCGACCCGCGCTTCAACATCCAGGTGACGTGGAACTTCGGCAACATGAACAACGACAAGAAGCCTGGACAGCGTGAAGAGCTGCAACAGCAAGGCAACGGCGACGACCAGCAGCAACAGCAGCAACAGCCCAGCTTTAGCGGCGATGATTAAAAATATCATTCAAAAATTTGGAGGTATTATAGTTTTTTATTACCTTTGCAGCCGCTAACAGCGAATTGTCCAATGGTGTAATGGTAGCACAACAGGTTTTGGTTCTGTTTGTGGTGGT
>CAMJWJ010000040.1 GCA_946409435.1 uncultured Prevotella sp.
TTTATTCAACAGAAGTCAAAAACATGTGCAGCGTCTGCAAGGGCGCTTATCATGGTCCTGCACCCATCCCCGAGGAGGGTAAGTGGATTCAGGCAAAAGAGATTAAGGACATTTCGGGCTATACCCACGGTATTGGCTGGTGCGCTCCGCAGCAGGGTGCCTGCAAGCTGAGCCTGAACGTCAAGGACGGTGTCATTCAGGAGGCCCTGGTCGAGACCATCGGCTGTACCGGTATGACTCACTCTGCCGCCATGGCCAGCGAGATCCTGCCTGGCAAGACGATCCTCGAGGCCCTGAACACCGACCTCGTGTGCGATGCTATCAACACCGCTATGCGTGAGCTGTTCCTGCAGATTGTCTATGGACGTACGCAGAGTGCCTTCTCTGAGGGTGGTCTGGCTATCGGTGCCGGTCTGGAGGATCTTGGTAAGGGTCTGCGCTCGCAGACTGGTACGCTCTATGGCACCATGGCCAAGGGTACTCGCTATCTGGAGCTGACCGAGGGTTACATCACCAAGCAGTATCTGGACGAGAACAACGAGGTGTGCGGTTACGAATATGTACACCTGGGCAAGATGATGGAAGCCGTCAAGAACGGTATGGATGCCAATGAGGCTCTGAAGAAATTCACCGGCTCTTACGGTCGTACCACCGAGGAGCAGGGTGCAGTTAAGGCTATTGACCCACGTAAAGAATAAAGGAGGACACGACGATGATAAGAAAAGTACAGTTTGAAAGTCAGGAGCGCCGTATCAACCAGGTTTTAGCCGCTCTGAAAGAGAATGGCATCAACAGTATTGAAGAGGCCAATGAGATTTGTGACAAGGCTGGTGTAGACCCCTACCAGATGTGTGAGGACACACAGCGTATCTGCTTCGAGAATGCCAAGTGGGCATACGTCTGTGGTGCTGCCATCGCCATCAAGAAGGGCGTGAAGACTGCTGCCGACGCTGCTGAGGCCATCGGTATCGGTCTGCAGTCGTTCTGCATCCCCGGTTCTGTAGCCGACGACCGTAAGGTTGGTCTGGGTCACGGTAACCTGGCAGCACGTCTGCTGCGCGAGGAGACTGAGTGCTTCGCCTTCCTGGCTGGTCACGAGTCGTTCGCTGCCGCCGAGGGTGCCATCAAGATTGCCGAGATGGCCAACAAGGTTCGCAAGAAGCCCCTCCGCGTCATCTTGAACGGTCTGGGCAAGGACGCCGCTCAGATTATCAGCCGTATCAACGGCTTTACCTATGTGCAGACGCAGTTCGACTATTTCACTTCTGAGCTGAAGGTCGTCAAGGAAATTCCTTACGGCAACAACCCCAGCCGCCTGAAGGTGAAGTGCTACGGTGCCGACGATGTCCGCGAGGGCGTTGCCATCCTGTGGCATGAGAACGTCGACGTCAGCATCACGGGTAACTCGACCAACCCCACTCGCTTCCAGCACCCCGTGGCTGGCACCTATAAGAAAGAGCGCGTGCTCGCTGGCAAGCCCTACTTCTCGGTAGCCTCCGGTGGTGGTACGGGTCGTACGCTGCACCCCGACAACATGGCTGCAGGTCCTGCTTCCTACGGTATGACCGACACCATGGGCCGCATGCACAGCGACGCTCAGTTTGCCGGTTCCAGCTCAGTGCCCGCTCACGTCGAGATGATGGGCTTCCTGGGTATCGGTAACAACCCGATGGTCGGTGCTACCGTTGCCATCGCAGTTGCCATCGACCTGGCACTGAACAAGAAGTAATGCACACTGCGCGTTAGAAAATCGCTGAACGCGATTAGCGCTAAAGAGAAATGAAGAGTTTGCTGTCGCCTATAGTTAAATAATGCAAAGGCGGCAGCAAATTTTTATTTTTTATTTTTTATTTTTTACTTTTCTTCGTACCTTTGCAGCCGCTATTACGAGATAGTAGCATGAAATTCATTTTAAACACTTAAAAAACAAACAATTACAAATGGCAACAAAAATCAGACTGCAGCGAGGCGGACGTAAAGGCTATGCTTTCTACAGCATCGTCATCGCTGACTCAAGAGCACCACGTGATGGTAAATTTACTGAGAAGATTGGTACGTACAATCCTAACACCAATCCTGCCACAGTGAACCTGAATTTCGAGCGTGCCCTCTACTGGGTAGAGACCGGTGCACAGCCCACTGACACGGTTCGTAACATCCTGAGCCGTGAGGGTGTCTACCTGATGAAGCACCTCAAGGGTGGCGTCAAGAAGGGCGCCTTCGACGAGGCTGCTGCACAGAGAAAGTTCGACGCCTGGAAGGCTGACAAGCAGAATGGCCTGAACAAGGTGGCCGACGCTGAGGCAAAGGCTAAGAAGGATGCCGCTGCCAAGGAGCTGGCTGCTGAGAAGAAGATCAACGAGGAGATTGCCAAGAAGGTGGCAGAGAAGAAGGCTGCCGCTGAGGCTGCCAAGGCTGAGGCCGAGGCTGCTGCAGCTGCTGCAGAAGCTCCCGCCGAGGAGACTCCCGCTGCTGAGTAATCAGACGCTTCAACCAGAGGTATCTCTGAAAAAGAAAAGTACACAAAAGGAATCGTGGATTCCGTTTGTGTATTTTTTTTGTTGCCTGTGGGAAAGCATTCCCCACAAAGCATGTCACTCGTGGTGGTAAGGCTCGCCCTTGATGATAGTACAGGCGCGGTAGACCTGTTCGGTGAACGTGAGGCGAATCATCTGGTGAGAGAATGTCATCTTCGACAGGCTCAGCTGTTCGTTGGCACGCTGGTAGACGGCAGGTGAGAAACCGTATGGCCCTCCAATGACGAAGACGAGGCGGCGGGCCGTCTGCTGCTTCTGTTCCAGCCAGCGTGCAAACTCGATGCTGCGGTACTCGCGGCCATGCTCGTCCAAGAGTACCACGGTGTCCGACGGCTGCAGCAGTTTCAGTATCTGCTCGCCCTCAGCCTGCTTCTGCTGGTCTTCCGTGAGGCTCTTGGTGTTTTTCAGTTCGGGAATGGTGACGACATCGAAGGGCATGTAGTGGTTGATGCGTTCCACATAGTCACCGATGCAGGCTATGAAATGCTTGTTGACCGTCTTACCGACCTGAATGAGTATTGTCTTCATATATCATCCATCATCCATCTCACATCATCCATCTCACATCATCCATCATCCCTATTACCTCGTAGAGTGGAACCCTTCCAGGTTAGCGTAGCGGCGCTTCATCATGCGCTGGTAGATGTTACGCATCCACCAACTCTCCGTCAGGGTGAAAGCTGCCCCGATGACGATGAGCGTGATGTAGGCCACCGTCTCGTCGAACAGGGCCTGGAGCACCAGTACCATGACGACGGGTACGAACATGGCTGTCATCGATGCAATGAACTGCCACTTGTTCTCCATCTGGTTCTTGCCCGTTATCTTGTCGTTCAGAGGCAGGGTCTGCTTGTTCCATATAGCCAGTTGGAACAGCATGAAGTAGACGGGACCGGTAGCCGTGAGCAGGTAGGCCAGCACCATCAGTATGGAGAACTTACCGGTAATGACAGGAATGAGCGTGATGAGCAGAGGCAGCAGCAGAACGGCACAGTAGAAATAGTACTTGGCACGTAGTAGCGTCAGGATGTTCTCCTTGTACACCATGAGCACGTCGATGTAGTTGCCTTCCGGACACATGATCTTGACGAGGTTGGTCGCTCCGAAGAAGATGAAGGCATAGAGACAGAAGAAGTTACGCTCGAAGGAGGTGCGGTAGATGTCGAGGAAGGCGATGCACAGCGAGAAGATGGTCGGCAGTATGACGGCCTGCAGGAAGCGTGAGCGGATAGCCTTGTTGCGCATGGTGCTCTTCATTTCCAGTTTCAGGAACTCGCCGATCTGTCCGAAGCGGTCGAGGGCTGTGAATTGAGACACGTGCTTCAGGTTGGTCTTCTCGACGTTGGATATCTCGTTGTACACCAGCCGCATCTGCAGATGGCGGTTGATGATGAACAGCACGACAAGCAAGATGGCAAACACTGCAAAGAGCCACCATAGCGAACCCATGCGCTCGAAGACGTCATCGATGAAATCGCCGTACTGGTTGGCCAACTTGTCGGGCAGCAGCAGGAATGGGCCAATCAGCAGTACATAGAAGGCGGCAGGCAGTGCCCACCACCACATACTCTGGTTGACCAGCGTACGCACCAGCAGGTACCACTGGCTGTTGACAACCACCATCAGGTGGAGCAGCAGGAGCATGCCGATGGCCGCCCAGAACGTCAGTCCACCGCACCAGACGATGAACACGTAGGGCAGGAAGATGACCATCCAGAAGAGGTTGCCGAGATCGAACAGCTGCGACACCAGGAAACAGTCGATGGCTGTAAACTTGCTGATAGGAGTCAGCAGGTACGGCTTGACAAGCATCATCGGCGTCTGCTGTGACATGAAGCGTACGCCGAAGTCGAATATCAGCAGGAAGGCCATGGTGTAGAATATCAGCTGAGGCGTGTCCTCATCGGCGGCAATCCATCCGAGCAGGGTGCCTATAGCTATGAACTCAACAGCCAGAATGGCTGCAAAGAGGTATGCAATGAATTTGCCATATCGGTTGGCCTCGAACATCACGTTGCGCTTCTCGCTCAGCTTGGTGTTCTTGCGTAACAGGAAAAATAGTTGGACCTTATTCATAGTTCATAGTTCATAGTTCACAGTTCATAGTTCATAGTTCATAGTTCACAGTTCATAGTTGGGCTATCTCAGGTCGATGACCTCAGCATGCGGAAATTCCTTGGCGTTGAAGCGGAACTGGCCGTCAGCAAGCGAGGTCTTCTTGAAGTTGCTGATGTCGATGGTGGTCCATCCGCTCTTGCGCAGCAGGCGGACCTGTGACGGGGCGTAGCTCTTGGCATTGACCACGATATACATCTCCTGAATGTTACGCTTCTTGTCTGTCGCCGTCAGGTGAACCTCGTAGCTGGTTCCTCTCTTGACCATGGTGGATTTGTAGCCGTTCTTGTACATGTAGATGAACGTGTAGGGGTTGATGGCCTGCAGCTCCGTGTCAGACGGGTTGGCCACGTTCACCTCGTCGTTCTGTTTTACGTACGTCCACTGTGTCTTGCCGTCAAACCAGATGGTGGCCTGCGGCGTGGTGGCTTGGAACATGCGCCCCTTGATGGCTATGGTGCCACTGGTGTTCATGTTTCCGCCTTTCATGACAAACGATGCCTTCGCACCGCTCTTGTTAGCCACGACAGCGGCAGTCTTGTCAAGCACCTGACGAGCGCTTTGGGCTGTTGCCGGTAGAAAGGCAAACAGATAAAATAGTATGATACTGATTAACTTCTCCATTGTGATAACAAGTTTTCAAGACTCATCTCGTCCATGATTAATACTTCGCGGGGCTTCGAACCGTGGGCAGCACCCACGATGCCAGCCTTCTCCAATTGGTCCATTAGTCGTCCGGCGCGGTTGTAGCCAATGGCAAACTTACGCTGAATGAGTGACGTCGAGCCACTCTGCTCACGGACGATGAGGCGGGCGGCATCCTCGAACATCGGGTCGAGGTGCTGCATGTCGACATCGCGGCTCTCGCCACCCTCGCCGTCGTCGGTGTCAGGCTCTGGCAGTTCAAAGGCGCTGAGGTAGCCCTGCTGCTGTGCGATAAACTGGTTGATGCGCTCTACCTCCGGCGTGTCGACGAAGGCACACTGTACGCGCACCGGTTCTCCGCCGTTCAGGTAGAGCATGTCGCCCTTTCCCACGAGTTGCTGTGCTCCGGGGCGGTCGAGGATAGTACGTGAGTCAATCATGGCACCCACACGGAATGCGATACGTGCAGGGAAGTTGGCCTTGATGGTACCTGTGATGATGTTCGTCGTAGGACGCTGAGTGGCAATGATCATGTGGATGCCCACGGCACGAGCCAGCTGTGCGATACGTGCGATAGGCAGTTCCACCTCCTTGCCGGCAGTCATGATGAGGTCGCCGAACTCGTCGATGACCACCACGATGTATGGCATGAAGCGATGGCCGTGCTCAGGATTCAGCTGTCGGTCGATAAACTTCTTGTTGTATTCCTTGATGTTGCGGGCTTGTGCTATCTTCAGCAGGTCGTAGCGTGTGTCCATCTCCTTGCACAGCGAGTTCAGCGTACGGATGACCTTGGTGACGTCTGTGATGATAGGCTCTTCACCCTCATCGGGCACCTTGGCCAGGAAGTGGTTCTCGATGCTGGAGTAGACGCTGAACTCCACCTTCTTCGGGTCGACCAGCACAATCTTCAGCTCGGCAGGGTGCTTCTTATATAATAAGGAGGTGATGATGGCATTCAATCCTACCGACTTACCCTGACCTGTAGCACCGGCCACGAGCAGGTGGGGAGCCTTGGCCAGGTCGAACATGTAGACCTCGTTGGTGATGGTCTTGCCGATGGCACAAGGCAGGTCCATGGTAGTCTCCTGGAACTTCTTCGAGTTCAGTATCGACTCCATCGAGACGATGGCCGGCTTGGCGTTAGGTACCTCAATACCGATGGTGCCCTTGCCCGGTATTGGCGCAATGATACGGATGCCGAGAGCCGACAGCGACAGGGCGATGTCGTCCTCCAGGTTACGTATCTTTGAGATGCGAACGCCCGGTGCAGGCGTTATCTCGTACAGCGTGATGGTAGGACCTACGGTGGCCTTGATGCTGCTGATTTCTACGCCGAAGTTACGCAGCACGTCGACGATGCGGTTCTTGTTGGCCGTCTGCTCGTTCATGTCGATATACGGCTTGCCGTCGCTCTCGTACTTTTTCAGCAGGTCGAGGGTGGGGTAGTGGTAGTTCTCCAGGTCGCGCTTGGGGTCGTAGGGTGTCGAGAGGTCACCGTAGTTGCCGGTCAGCGTCTTGCCGCTGGCGGTCTCTTCCTTGCTGCCCGTCTCGATGGTCATGTCAACCTCGTCAAGGTCGTCGTCGGCAGACATCGCACGACGGGGAGAAGGCTTGTATGTGTCAGCCCTAACGTCATTGTCAAGAGGGGTGCTGTCCACAGGGAAATCAATCTGCTCCGTCTGTGGGTCGTCAAACACCTCGGGGTCTTCCAGCGTGCTGATGCCGTCCTTGCTTCCCTCGTCATCCTTGCTTTCCTCGCTGTCACCCTTTCCGATATTGATCTCCATCGGTATCTTCTTCAGGTAGTGCAGCGGGTTAAGCACCTTGCGCAGGATGATGATGGTCTCCATGCTCAGGTAGGTCAGGAAGGCAATGGCCGTCAGGGCCAGCACGGCGGTCAGTCCTGGCATGCCGATGAATCCCTCTATCTGCTGGCTGATGGCCAGTCCGTGGTCACCGCCGGGATTGAAGCAGGCGTCGGCAAACAGTGGTGCCAGGAACTTGGCGAACGTCACCGAGGCCCACACCATGACGACGGCCAGGCACATAAACCACTTCAGCAGTCTGACCTTATAGGCTCGCATCAGGTTCACCGATAGCAGCAGGAGGAACAGCGGAATGACGAAGGCCGCCAGTCCGAAGCACCGCTTGATGAAAAACCATGACGCATAGGCGCCGATGCTTCCGCAGGCGTTTTGGAACTCACCGTTCTGGTTCAGTATCTCACTGTCGCGTGGTGCTTCGATGATGCTTTGGTCTGCTGCTCCTGTGGTGAAATACGACACGAAGGCCCATGCCAGATAGCCGGCGATGAACAGCAGGCAGAAGCCCAGCACGAAATTGACGCGCTCGTTATAGAATATCTTGTCGATGCCCAAGGCCTCCTTCAGCGATGTCGCTGTCTTCTCGGAGGCCTTGGTAGTTTTCTTCTTTGCCATATCGTTTGTTTATGTTACGAACTGCAAATTTACGAAGAAAAACTAAAATAACATCAACAATTCAGTGTTTTTTTGATTTTTTTCTTTTTATGATGATATGAAGCTGCCCCTATAGCATGCTGACCCGTATGCCGGCCATGAGCCAGCAGCCCGGTTGCGGCACATTGCCATAGTCGACGTAGCGATGGTTGAGCAGGTTGTTGACCTTGACATACACGGAGTATCTGGGTGCGTTCCAGCCGAGACGACCGTCGACGACGGAATAGGGATGGTAGTGCTGCACCACGCCGTCGGTAGTGGTATAGGTACCCATGCGGTCCTGGAAACGGTAGCTCAGCGTCAGGTCCAGGCGGGCTACAAGGTGCATCTGCAGCGTGGCGGTCAGTTTGTGGCGCAGGTACTCCAGCGCATACTGCGACTGCATGTCAGGCTGCTCGTCCTTGTGCTGGTGCTGGTGGCAATAGGCTACGCTTAGCATCGAACGCTTGAGTCCCAAGGCATGCTCCAGGTCGACTGTGGCCGATGCCTCGACGCCAAGGGTGTTGACCCGTGTGTGGTTGACGCTCTGCCATACAGCTTCCGCGTCGCGGGTGTCCATCACCCAGTCGATGAGGTTGCGCGAGTGGTGGTGGAACACGCTGGCCTGTGCCGTCATCAGCCGTGACGTGTACTTCACGCCACCCTCGACAGCTCTCAGCTCCTCGGGTTTCAGAAACTTGTCGGCCTTATGTCCGCCCACACTGTAGTATAGTTCCGTGAACGACGGCATGCGCAGCGACGAGTTATACGATGCATACAGCTTCCAGTGGTTGCCCAGTCGCAGGCTGGCATCGATGCCGGGGTAGAGCTTGAAAGGCATCTCGTTCCAGGTGTTCTTGACGGCGATGAAGCCTGCCGAGAGCGTGAAGTTGTGCAACAGGATGTTATGCTCGACGTGGAAACTGAGGTTCGAGCGGTTCAGCCCCTTCTGGTAGTGGCCGTGCGGCTCGTTGAGCGGTTCGCCGAGGTTGCTGCTGACGATGTCCTCGTTGCGGAATTCGGCACCGAGGGCTGTACGCCCCAAGGGCGAGTCGAACCAGCTGTTCATGTTGATGCCGAAGACGTCAGTGCGGTGGTGGTTGTAGGGAACTGGCGTTTCCGTGCCACGTATCAGCTCGAAGCGGTCGTAGCTGCGGTTCCAGTAGACGCTGGGCCGCAGGTGTAGCGGACCGGCCGTCGCCTCTCCCTGCATGGCGGTGTAGATCTTGGTGGTGCGCTCGTACTGTTCGTCGAACTTGGCACTGTAGAACGTGTTCGAACCGTAGCCCTTGCTGCTGACGCCTGCATGCCAGTCTACTTGTAGGCTACGGATGGCGTATTGCCCTTGATAGAAGGCCTTCACACCCTGGTAGTCGCTGTTCAGATGGCCCGCCTTCGAGCGGCTGTAACCGTCAGACCGCGTGGCCCCCACACTTAATATAGATGTAAGGTTCGAGGCCTTTGCACCAGGAAATGCTGAGTGGGCGATGCGTGCCGCACCGGAGAGGTAGCCGTACGATCCGCCTTCCAAGCGTACGTCGGCTACTGTCCGCTGCCTCCTGTCACCGGTTGCCGCTTGCCGTCCGTCGGTCGTCGCAGGCTCCTGCTTCTGCCGCGTGACGATGTTGATGGCACCGGCCAGCGACGACGTGCCGTAGATGCGGCCTGCCGGACCTTCGAGCACCTCGATGCGCACGATGTCGCTCAGGTCGCAGGGCAGGTCGAAGGCGTTGTGGCCCGTCTGCGGGTCGCAGATGTTGATGCCGTTGAGCAGGATGGTCAGCTGTTCGCTGCTGCCACCCCTGATGCCGACGTCTGTCTGTGCACCAATAGGACCCCGCTGGCGCACGTCGACGCCCACGGCCATCTTCAGCAAATCGTTAATACTTTGTACTGGCGCCGCCTGAATGTCCTCGCGGCTCAGTACAGTGACCATTCTCGCTGCTTGCACAAGGGCAAGCGGAGCGCGTGAGCCCGTCACCTCGACGTCGTCGAGTGTCGCCTCCTTCTCTGTCACCCGCAGGGTGTCGCCTCCCGTCACCTCGTCGGTGCTGACGTGGCGATGAGCTGCTGTAGCCGACTCCAAGGTGGCTACGCTCAGCACGCCGATGGTGACGACGCGTCCCAGGCAGGCAAACAGGGCGTAGCGTTTCCGTGTAAACTGTCGGAAACGCAGGGCTTTGCGCTGGTTGAATCGTGATTTGTACTTCATGTTAGTGTTGAAAAACCCTGCAAAGGTACGAATAAGCGAGCGAAAATGCAAATTTATTTGCAATTTTCCGAGCGTGAGTACCTTCGAGCGCAGCTCAAAGTAACGAATAAGCGAGCGAAAATGCAAATTTATTTGCAATTTTCCGAGCGTGAGTACCTTCGAGTGCAGCTCAATGGTACGAATAATCAAGTGAAAATGCAAATATATTTAGGTATTCTTATAATGATTCGTAAAACAGAAAACCCTTCACCGACGCAGTAATCTACTGAACGACAATGGTTTGCGGTGAATGGTCTCGGTGAGGCAATGTGATGAATTTCGGCGATGCGATGTGAAGAGTTGACGAGATAACGCCCTTCACGAATTCTTCCAATCATTTTCGACTCAGTGAGTGGCCTTCTCACGATCGTGAGTGGCCTTCTCAGTTCAGTGAGTGGCTTAGTTACGACGGTGAGTGGCCTACTAATTGCAATTACTCATCGAGTAAATGCAAAGACCTGCGATGTTACTCTTCCATCATACATGAAACATCTTCCATTATCCATCATCCATCCCACATCTAACCCTTCACCGTATCTTGTTGCATCATTGCACGTTAGCCGCCTGGTGAAGGGTTTTGTTGCACAACAATCTCTCCTTTATTATATAGCAATGGTACAGCGGTCAAACCTCATAATTGCTAATAAAAATTTGGAGATGTAACTATTATTGTGTAATTTTGCAGACACATATAGTTACCTAATAACAATAAAACACATAGAGATGAAACAGAAAGTTACTATGATGATGTTGGCCGTATGGTGTAATATGGCTGCCCAGGCTCAGGAAACGTTGATGGTATATCCGCAGGCCGAGTGGTCGAAGGCGGCCGCCATACTGATGCACACGCCTGGGCAGGAGCTGTTCAATGGTGTCATACATCCTAAGGCAGGACTTTTCGAGGACTACTTCAATGTTGACAAGGCTGCTGAGGAGCATAGAGGCTACATCTCGATGCTGGAGAAGAACGGCATCCGTGTGCATACCGTCGTTGGCATCCTGCAAGTGGTGGGCATCGACAGCCTGCGCACACTTGCCTCGAAAGTACTCACCTACGACATCACAGAAATACCAGACGAGAGTGCTGAGACTACAGAGGAGTATCGCCAAGACGTACTCGCCAAGATGAGCAGGGGCGACCTCATACGCTGCATCCTGCTGCAGCCTACGGTGAAGCTGTGGAAAACCGACAACAACACAGGCTATGAGGCGACGTACCTCCAGAACCCGCTGATGAACCTCTACTTCACCCGCGACCAAAGCATCACCACACCTCGCGGCCACGTCATCTGTAACATGAACTCATCGCAACGCTCACCCGAGACCGACATCATAGCGCTCTGCTACAGCCATCTCGGCCTGAACCCAATCCTCCGCATCGAAGGTGACGGCAGGCTGGAGGGTGGCGACTACATACCCGCCGGCAACATATCGCTCATCGGTTGCGGCATGCGCACTAACGATGAGGGCATCCGACAGATGATGGAGGCAGACGCCTTCGGCCATGACACTGTTGTCGTCGTACGTGACCACAAACTTTGGCAGATGCAGATGCACCTCGACACACACTTCAATATCATCGACCACGACCTATGCACCATGGTTCGCAGCCGGTTGGAGGCCCAGCCCGGACAACCCGAGTACAACACCTGTGACATCTGGGCACGCAAACCCGGCACCCAACAGTACACGCTTTGGAAGCAGGACCAGCCCTTCGTGGAGTATATCCGCAGTCGCGGTTTCCAAATCATCCCCATCGACTATGCCGATGAGATGCACTACGCCAACAACTTCCTGACTATTGCTCCTCGTCACATCATGGCTGTCGGCGGACAAAGCCAGGAACTTCAGCAGCGCTTTGCCGATGCCGGCGTCACCGTGGAGTGGATTCCCCTCGAAAGTCTTATTGAAGGCTATGGTGCTGCCCACTGCATGACGCAGGTGTTGCAGCGTGAGGCCTACACCTCTACGGCGACCGGTGTGAATGCCGTTAGACTCGCAACGTCAGTCCCGAACAAATCATACTGTCTTGACGGCATACCCACCACATCCAATTACCGTGGCATCAGCATCGAGAATGGGAAGAAGGTCGTAAAAAAAGAAAAATAATGCGGCAAATGTTTGGAGGATTGAAAAAGAATCAGTAATTTTGCGCATAATATATTAGGAAAAAGCAGCGTCCCGGCCTGTCGCCGGTGCCAACCGCCTCCACATGAGGAGGGTAGGGCACGGGAGGAAAGTCCGGGCAGCGTAGGACGCTCCACTGGTGAAAGTGCCAGCAGTCGGCAACGGCTGGATACGGGAGAAGAGAATGACCGCCACATCACTTTGTTTAAAAGGACTGCTGTCCTCATAGACAGGAAATGCGGCAAGGGTGAGAAGGTGGGGTAAGAGCCCACCAGCCGTCGGGTGATCGGCGGGCTGTCCCGTCTGGAGGCTGCAAGTTCGCGTATACCATCGTCATCGAGGGCTGTCCGTCCGAGTACCTCCGTGGCGCACGATGGAGGGTAGAATGCTGGAGCCGTGGGGCAACTCACGGAGTAGATAAATGACAGGCATCTCGTGTCGTTGTGACATGGGAGACAGAACCCGGCTTATAGGGACACTGCTTTTTTTTATGTTTAATTATACATTTTAAGTTAGCATATTTGTGGGAAAACTGATACGGCAAGTCATCCAGTTCTTGCAGACAGACATCTGGCGAATCACCGAGGGTGATACGTCGCCCTTGAAACTTTTCTGGTACGGCGTGCTGAAGAAAGTCATGCTGGCCGTGCGCTTCTTCACCACCAAGCGCGTCATGCAGAAAGCATCGGCACTGACCTATTCGACGTTGCTGGCCATCGTGCCCATCATGGCTGTCGTCTTTGCCATTGCCCGCGGCTTCGGCTACAACAAGTATATCGAGGTGTGGTTCCGCAATGCCTTCGAGTCGCAGCCGCAGGTGGCCGAGGTCATCATCGGGTTTGTCAACAGCTATCTGGTTCACACCAAGAGCGGCGTATTCCTCGGCATCGGACTGGTGTTTATGCTTTATACCGTGCTGATGCTGGTGAGCAACGTGGAAGACACGTTCAACGAGATATGGCAAGTGAAGAAGCCCCGCACCATCTTCCGTACCTTCACCGACTATCTGGCCATGTTCTTTATGTTCCCCATCGTGCTGGTGCTCTGCTCGGGTGTCAGTATCTACTTGGCCACCATAGCCGATTCCGCCACGGGCTACCTGCTGCTCGGGCCGACGCTGCGCGTGACTATCGACCTGCTGCCCTACGTGCTCATGTCGGCCATGTTCATCGCCCTGTTCATCTTCATGCCCAACACCCATGTCAACCCTATCTGCGCTGTTGTGCCAGGCATCCTGTCGGGTATCGCCATGCAGGGACTCCAGATCGTCTATATCCATTCGCAGATGTTCCTCTCCAGCTACAACGCCATCTATGGCTCGTTTGCTGCCCTGCCGCTGTTTATGCTGTGGGTACAGATTTCGTGGACCATCTGTCTGTTTGGCGCAGAGTTGTGCTACACCAACCAGAATCTGGACTACTACGACTACGATGCCAACACCGGCGAAATCAGCCACCGCTACCGTATCATGTTGGCCGCCCTGCTGATGAGCCGTATCTGCCGGCGCTTTGCCAACGGCCAGAAACCTTTCTCGGCTATGGAACTGCACGATGACACCACCATCCCTATCCGTTTCGTCAACGACCTGCTGTTTGAACTGATTGATGCAGGACTCGTGGTCGAGCTGAGTGGCGACGAAAAGGGTGAGACGTCACGTTTCATGCCTGCCGAGGACCTGAACAACCTGACGCTGGGTGTGATGGTCGACCGCCTGGAGTCGTACGGCAAGTGGAAGATAGACCTGGATGTCAGCGAGCTGTTCACTGAAAAATGGGCAAAGGCCATGGACTTGCGCCATCTCTATCTGCGTGACGCACGTCAGATACGCCTTCAGGATTTGTAATTATTTGCGAAAATGCTTGCAGGACTGCAGAAAAAGTCGTACCTTTGCAGGCCAAAATAAAATAATGTATAAATAATTAATAAGGAGATAAAACAAAATGAAAGCATTTGTATTTCCCGGTCAGGGAGCACAGTTTGTGGGTATGGGCAAGGACCTGTACGAAAGCAACGATACAGCCAAGCAGCTGTTTGAAAAGGCTAACGACATTCTCGGATATAGAATTACCGACATCATGTTTGAGGGTACGGACGATGACCTGAAGCAGACCAAGGTGACGCAGCCTGCCGTATTCCTGCACTCGGTTATCAGTGCAATCTGCATGGGCGACAGCTTCCAGCCGGAGATGGCCGCTGGCCACTCGCTGGGCGAGTTCTCGGCACTGGTCGCTGTGGGCGCCCTCAGTTTTGAGGATGGATTACGACTGGTCTATGCTCGTGCTATGGCCATGCAGAAGGCCTGTGAGGCCCAGCCCTCGACGATGGCTGCTATCATTGGACTGTCCGACGAGCAGGTTGAGCAGATCTGTGCTGAGGTGTCGAAGAAAGGCAATGGTGTCGTCGTGCCTGCTAACTACAACAACCCTGGCCAGCTGGTTATCTCGGGAAACATTGAGGCTGTCAACGAAGCCTGCGAACTGCTGAAGGCCGCCGGTGCCAAGCGTGCCCTGCCGTTGAAGGTGGGCGGAGCCTTCCACTCGCCGCTGATGCAGCCTGCCAAGGACGAGCTGCAGCAGGCCATCGAGAAGACTACGTTCAACACGCCGAAGTGCCCTGTCTACCAGAACGTAGATGCCAAGCCACACACCGATGCCGCCGAAATCAAGCAGAACCTGATAGCCCAGCTGACGTCGAGCGTCCGCTGGACACAGATTGTGCAGAACATGATCAGCGACGGTGCTGACGACTTCACAGAGTGTGGTCCTGGCAAGGCGCTGCGCGGCATGATAGCCAAGATAAACAAAGAGGTTGCCGCCCATGGCATTGATGAATAATTCACTATTGTCAATTCACTGTTGACAATTAGCTATTGACAATTGACAATTCACAATTGATGGGAAAGGTTATCATCTATCAGGTTTTCACCCGCCTTTACGGCAACCGCAATACGACGCGAAAGCCGAACGGCAGCATAGGTGAGAACGGCTGTGGAAAAATGGCAGACCTGACGCCTGCCGTACTGAAGAAGATAGCGCAGACGGGCGTCAGCCATGTGTGGTACACTGGTGTCCTGCGCCATGCCACCCAGACTGATTATACGGCCTTCGGTATTCCCCGTCAGCACCCTGCTGTGGTGAAAGGAAAGGCTGGCTCGCCATACGCCATCACGGACTATTACGACGTAGACCCCGACCTGGCCGTCGACGTCAACCACCGCATGAAGGAGTTTGAGCTGTTGGTCAGTCGTACTCACAAGGCAGGGATGAAGGTCATCATCGACTTCGTGCCCAACCACGTGGCGCGCCAGTATAAGAGCATCTGCAAGCCCCGCAAGGTGCGCGACTTAGGTGAGGACGACAATACCGAACACGGCTTCGATCCGCAGAACAACTTCTATTATTGTCCAGGTGAGCGCTTCACACCCTACTTTGACCTCTATGCCGGTGAACCGGAGCCATATATCGAGGAGCCTGCCAAGGCTACGGGTAATGACCACTTCGACAATGCACCAGGCATGAACGACTGGTATGAGACCGTGAAGCTGAACTACGGCGTAGACTACTATGCAGGCCGCTTAGGATACTTTACGCCTGTGCCCGACACATGGCAGAAAATGACGGACATCCTGCTCTTCTGGGCAGAGAAAGGTATCGATGGCTTCCGCTGTGACATGGCTGAGATGGTACCTGCCGAGTTCTGGCAGTATGCCACCGACGTTGTCAAGGCAGTCTATCCTGACATGGTGTTTATGGGTGAAGTGTACAATCCGTATGAGTACCGCCGCTACCTGTCCGCCGGCTTCGACTGGCTGTACGACAAAGTGGGTATGTACGACACCATGCGTAGTGTCATCCAGCACCATCAGCCGACATCGGCCATCAGCCGCTGCTGGCAGCAGACCGACGACATCCGCAACCACATGGTGTACTTCCTGGAGAACCACGACGAGCAGCGCATCGCCAGTGACTTCTTTGCCGCCAGTGCTGAGAAGGGCATACCAGCCATGGTGGCCTTGGTGCTGATGCAGCAGAACCCCTTCATGTTCTATGCCGGTCAGCAGTACGGCGAGAAAGGAATGGACCGCGAAGGCTTCTCGGGAAATGACGGACGTACCACCATCTTCGACTATTGGAGCATCGACACACTGTGCCGTGCCGACAAGGGACAGCTGACTGACGAAGAGAAACGGCTGGCAGACATCTACCGTAAGACGCTGACGCTGGCCCGCAGCGAGCAGGCTATTGCAGAGGGTATCTTCTTTGACCTGATGTACGTCAACGGCCATCTGGATCGGCAGTACGTCTTCCTGCGCAAGGCCGACAAGTCGCTGCTCATCGTGGCTGTCAACTTCGACCAACAGGAGACGACGATTGACGTCAACCTGCCTGCCCACGCTTTCGACTATCTGAAGATGGAGGAATGCAGGACCGTAGCCACCGACCTGCTGACCAAGGAGAAGCTGGCCATGGTGCTGCGTCATGACGGTAGCATCAGGATGAATATTGGCGGCAACGGTGCCAGGGTGTGGAAAATTAAACTTTGAACACTCACCAACAGTATATGTCAAACGAAGAATACATACTCAACGAGCACAATAAAGAGGAGTTTCCCCCTGCACACACAGCAGAGCACCTGTTAAACCAGACGATGCAGCGGCTCTTCGGCTGTGAGCGTTCATACAACGCACACATAGAACGCAAGAAGAGCAAGATGAGTTTCTATCTCGACCACAAGCCCACACGGCAGGAGGAGAAAACAATTGAGCGCGAGATGCTGCGGCTGATTGACGAGGACCTGCCCGTGACGTTCGAGTATGTGTCGCGCGAAGAGCTGCCCGACGGCATCAGCACTGACCGTCTGCCCGACGATGCCTCTGACACCATCCGGTTGGTACGCATAGGCGACTATGACGTCTGTCCCTGCATCGGTCGTCACGTGCGCTCCACGTCGCAGATAGGCCGCTTCGAGATGCTTGGTACTAACTGGGACGAGCACGAGCACTCTTTCCGCGTGCGCTTCAAGATAGTCTAATTTAAATTGTAACCATCCCAAATACGTTTTGTTTGGGATGGTTACGCATATCTATATTTCCTGCACTTGAACTGGCATGATTATTATGCTGCCACGTCTGTGCCCATACGTTTCCTTTGTCTTCTACTCAGTTAGAATGCAAACTTCATGAAAACAGGGTAGTGGTCAGAGTAGCTCAGCTCTGGCGAGTAGTACGTTAGCCCCTTGAGCGCCTCGTCGTGGAAGATGTAGTCGATACGTACGGGTTTCTTGCCACGGAAAGTGTGCATCCAATTGAATCCACACTCCTTGAAGCCATCGACCATGTTGCCCAGCATGGTATTGTAGACATACGAGTAAGGTACGTCGTTAAAGTCACCGCAGACGATGCACAGATTGTCAGAGGCCCGCTGCTCCTGAGCAACGATGTTGGCCTGTGACGAACGCAGCATCATGCCCAGGGCGTAGTTGCCGAAGAGAGCTTGAATCAGTCGTTCGTTGCTCACCTGCATGTTTTTTGCTTCAAGCTTTGAAGCTCGGTACATGGTACCGCTGATGCCTGTCGTCTGTAGGTGGACGTTGAAAACGCGCAAGACACCCAGTTCCTTCACGTTGATATCTGCCCACATGGCACTGTTATTTGTGTAGTCGAAGAGGATAGTTTTGCTGCCGGTAATGGGATAGCGGCTGAAGATAACCATGTCGTTGCGGCCAACCTGCATGTAGGGGAAGTACTCACGATAGAGTTCGGAATTCTGCTTGTCGCCGCTGGTCTCGTTATACTCCTGCAGGCATAGCACGTCGACCTTGCGGCGGCGCATCTCGGCGAGAATGTCCTGGGCTTTGAAGCCTGTCGTCTCGCGCCCGAACATGGCGACGTTGTAGCTGGCTACCGTCAGGCCTGGCTTGGCGCTTGCCTCCTTCTCGTTGCTTGTCCGTGGCTGTATGAGGGTCCCTATATAGGGTATGCAGCATGCAATGGTAATGATAGGAATGAGCAGCAGCAGCCACCTGCGGCGGAATATCCAATAGGGTATCATAAGGATGTTCATCGCTATCAGCAAGGGCAGTGCATAGACCAGCAAGGCCCTGGCAGTATGGCCGATAGGTGACACATCACCTCCATAAAGCGCTGTGATGGTGAATATGGTCAGGATAATCTGAAGCACCAGAAACATCAGGTGCAAATACTTGTAGACGGCTAATTTTCCCATGGGGCAGTTTCGTTGTTGGTAATACTTATTTGTTTATGTACTTCTGAACAATGTCAAGCAGGTTCTCCACGCGGAACGGCTTCGCCATGAACTCGTCGCAGCCAGCCTCGCGGGCCTCACGGATGTTCTCGTCGAAGGCGTAGGCACTCAGTGCAATGATGGGGATGTCGTGGTTAACCTCCTTGATGATGCGTGTGGCATCCAGGCCATTCATGTCTGGCATGCGGATGTCCATCAATATCAGGTCTGGATGTTCGTCCTCGCAGAGCGTCACGGCCTCGATGCCGTTGACGGCGCGTATCAGCCTGTAGCGTTTGGCCAGCACGATGCGCACCAGCTCGTAGTTACTGTCCTCGTCTTCTGCAACGAGAATCAGTGGAGCATTTTGCATGTCGGTCTTCGTACTGACGCGGATGGTTCGGGAGTTGGTGGTGACCGGGCCTCCCTTAGTCATGCCGCCGATGGTACCCTCGAAGGGTATGATGAAGCGGAATGTGGAGCCTTGGCCGGGCTTGCTGCTGACGCTGATGGTGCCATTCATTCTCTCAACGATAATCTTGCAGAGCGACAGCCCCAGTCCGTAGCCGTTTTGGTTTTCGGCATCACGTGACATGTATGTTTCAAAGATGTGCTTTTGGTCTTCCTCGGAAATTCCTGATCCTGTGTCAGAGACATAGAACTCCACCTCCTGTCCGTCGTTGATCAGACGGTATCCATAAGTGATGCTGCCCTTGGAGGTATGCTTCAAGGCGTTGCTGATCAGGTTGGAGAATACCTGTGTAATACGGTTCTGGTCGGTGTTCAGCATGACGTTCATGTTGGGCGTTGTCCACGTCAGTTGGATGTTCTCGGGACAGCGGAACTTGAATATCAGCTGCAAACTGTGACAAAGCTCGTTCAGGTCGACCATGTTCTTGCGGATGGCTATCTCGCCAGCCTCGACACGCGAGAGGTCGAGTATCTCGTCGATGAGCGACAACAGCCTGGCGTTGTTGCTCTCGATAATCTCCATATACTTCATGCGCTCCTCCGAGGAATCGGTCTCGGACATGATGCGTGCGAACCCCTCAATGGCATTCAGCGGGGTTCGTATCTCATGACTCATGTTGGCCAAAAAGAGAGACTTCATCTTACTGGCTTTCTCGGCCTTCTGGGCCTTCGCCTCATACTCGCTCAACTTTTGGCGTGCTATACTTAACTCCTGCAAGGCTGACTGTAACCTCGTGTCGCTCTGGGTTAATTTCTGTACAAGTAGGTCTCGCTCGTTTTGGTTCATCTTTAGCTGTTAATACATATTACCCTGCAAAGGTATTAAAAAAAATCGAATGGCCACAATTTTTTTAGGGATTTTTTCATCCTCTCCTGGCTTTTTCCCATGTTCCCCCGTGGCGATGGGTGTACAAGTAGCGTATTCCACGGAAGACGTTCAAGTTCATGAACAAGAAATAATAAGGTACATAAAACAGCTTGCTCTTGTGGCCTGTGGCATCCAGTATGTAGCCTACTGCAGCAGCGAGATAGAACAGCACTTGCAGCATCCATGCAACGGTATAGACGGTGCCTGCCTTCATCATGACAAGTGCTACGCTGAGGGGGATGAGTGCCAGCAGTGCAAAGGGGGTGACGGTCCAGCGCAGCACACGGTGCGACACAAACTGGAAGGCCACGACGGCGTTGCGTAGCGGGTTCATCATGCCCCGCAGCCACCAGCAGCTTTGCAGGCCTCCAGCGGCTATGCGCTGCTTGCGCTTCGACTCCTCGGTCAGGTCGGCTGAGCCGTACTCCATGGCATAGGCGAGGGGAGTGTAGGCTACGCGGTAGCCCCTGTCGACAATGCGCATCGACATGACAAAGTCGTCTAGCAGCGCGTTCTCGGGCATCGGTTCGTATAGCTGTGTACGGATAGCGTTCAGTTCGCCGGCGGCACCCATAGCCGAGTAGAGGTCGCTATCCATTTGTTTCAGCGCACTCTCGTAGCGCCAGTACAGTCCTTCGCCCTGGGCTGCTGTGTGGCTGTCGTCGCGGGCCATCACGCGCTTCTCGCCGGCTACACAGCCTATCCGCGGGTCCTGCATGCAGCGAACAATCTCACGTATGGCCTCGGCATTGACCATCGTGTTGGCATCGGTCATGACGATCAGCGGTGTCTTGACCAAGCCGATGCCATGGTTCAGTGCTGCCGTCTTGCCACGTCGCTCTGGAGTGAAGACAACCTCGACGTCTGGGTATTGGCTCAATCGGAGGTTGGTGTCGTCGGTAGAACCGTCCGTGACCCACATCAGGTGCAGTTTGTCAGCGGGGTAGTCCATCTGTCGGGTGTTGGCAATCTTCATGTCGACGACATCCTGCTCGTTAAAGGCGCATACCAGGAAGGTGACATGTGGCAGCTCAGCGTCTGCCGGCAGCGTCAAGGGCCGGGGCCTACCTTTGATGAGTCGTTTTATGCGTACGGCCAGCCAGAGAACCAGTCCGTAGCCGACATAGGTGTAGACGGTGATGAAAAGGCATACCCAGAATAGTATCTTCAGTGTTGTCATGACGTTGTAGCACTTAGAGTTGAATTCGTATGCAAAGGTACGGAAAAAAAATGAAATAGCAAATAATTCAACGTATTATTATGTGAAAGATAATAAGGATATAAGGTAAAAATCTAATTTAGACAAAAAAAAAACAAGCAGTGTTTGCATTATTTTGCAAACTCAGCTTTGCAATTCGACAATTTCTTTGTACCTTTGCACCTGTTTTAAAACAAATCATAGTAAATAGGTATTATTTCACCAACTGTACATCAACAAACAAAGAGCTTAATTCATTTTAATACATTTATTTATATCTAAACAAATGGCAAAAGAAAAGAAATTTATCACCTGTGATGGTAACGAGGCTGCGGCTCACGTGAGCTATATGTTCTCGGAGGTAGCTGCTATCTACCCCATCACCCCGTCTTCGCCTATGGCGGAGCATGTTG
>CAMJWJ010000041.1 GCA_946409435.1 uncultured Prevotella sp.
GTGGGAAGTGTGGGTTCTTTTTTTCTTTTCCCTACTATATACGCGCACGCGCGCGTAAAGGGTGACGCAACACCGAAGTCAGAAGTCAGCGCAGGCTGGATGTCGAGTGTTAAGCCCTTTCTATCCGTATGCGGGCATCGACGGCCACCACCTCGTCGGCATCGGCCAACAGGGGGTTGATGTCCATCTCCTTGATCTCCGTAGCAAAGCGTAGCAGCGTGGACAGTCGCACGATGATTTCGGCATACTTCTGCTCGTTGAGGCCTGCCTGTCCGCGCGTACCTTTTATTATCTTATAGCCGCGCAACGAATGAATCATCGAGTAAGCCTCGCCATAGCTGAGTGGAGCCAAACCGCTGCTGACGTCCTTTAGCACCTCGACGAAGATGCCGCCCAGTCCGCAGAGCACGACGTGGCCGAAGCGCTCCTCGTACTTGGCACCGATAAACAGCTCCGTGCCACGAAGCATCTTCTGGACCATCACGGCATGGGCACCCTCGATGCCCATCATACGGTCGAACTCCAGGGCCAGGTGCTCTGGTGTGCGGATGTTCAGCGTCACACCGCCAACGTCGCTCTTGTGGATAGGTCCTACGACCTTGGCCACTACAGGGTAGCCCACCTTCTGGGCGAAGGCTGCCAGCGTTTCCTTGTCGGCGGCCACCATCTCGGGAACCAGGGGGATGCCGGCACAAGATAGCAACTCGCGAACGGCATCGGGAGCCAGATAGCCGCTGTCGATGCCTTCAAACTTCAGACGGTTGGTCTCACGGTAGATAATCTCACGAATCTTCGGCACGTCGACACCGAACAGCTCTATCTCGGGAGGAGCGGGAGCTGGCGTGCGCATAATCTGCGACAGCGCCGTGGCCAGCGTCACCTCGTCGGAGAAGTTGACGTGTCCCTTCTGCAGGAATTCGGCCACCTCAGGACCGGCGGTGTGCATGCTGGGCAGAATGGGGAACACGGGTTTGCTGCATTCGCGTATCTTCTTGTCCAGCACGTCGTAGGCCTCGTACAGCTGCGTCAGTCCGGGAGTACCATAGATGACGGCGATGGCATCGATGTGGTCAAACTTCCGCTCGCAATAGTCGATGGCGGTACCCAGTTGCTCACCGGTGCCAGTAGCCAGTATGTCGATGGGATTGGCGACGGAAGAGCCGGCAAAGAGTTGCTGCTTCAGCTCGTCGGCCATCGGACCCTCTATCTTCGGCACGTTGAGGCCGCCCTTCGACAAGGCGTCGGTCAGCATGACGCCAGGGCCGCCGGCATGGGTGACGATGGCGAAGTTGCGCCCCTTCAGCGGTGGAAGCGTGAAAATACAGCCTACGGTGGTCAGTTCCTCACGGCTGAAGCAGCGCACGATGCCAGCTTTACGGAACAGGGCTTCGACGGCCGAGTCGCTGCTGGCAATGGCTCCCGTATGACTGCTGGCGGCACGGCTGCCGCTCTCCGACGAGCCGGCCTTGATGGCTGCAATGCGGCAACCCTTACGGATGAGTGAGCTGGCATGGAAGAGCAGCTTGTCGGGGTTGGCAATGTTCTCGATATACAGCAGTTTTACCCGTGAGTCACGTGTAGCATCAAAGTGTTCGTCCATGTATTGCAGCACATCCTCGATGCCTATCTGCTTGCCGTTGCCGATGCTCCATACCGAGTTGAACTGCAATCCCTTGATGACGGCGCTCTCGAGGATGAATACCGCCGTTGCTCCGCTGCCCGACAGAAAGTCGACACCCTGAGGGTTGAGGGTGGGGATGGGCTTGGTGAACACGCTGTGGTGGTGGCGGTTGAGAAGTCCGATGCAGTTGGGGCCGATGAGTGCGGCACCATACTGTTCGCAGGTGTCGATGATGCGCTGCTCCAGCTCGGCGCCAGCTTTCGTTTCCTCACCGAAACCGGCAGAGATGATGATGAAGGCGCGCGTCTGCTTCTCGCGGGCAAGCAGTTCGACATACTCCGGACAGAACTTGGCGGCCACCACCAGAACAGCCAGTTCGGTGGGCGGCAGTTCGCGGGCGTCGTGGAACACCTTGATGCCCTGCACCTCGTCCTCCTTGGGGTTGACAATGCGGAGCGTACCTTCGTAGCCGCCCTGCATGATGTTACGGACAATGGCTCCGCCTGGTTTGTGTACATTGTTTGAGCCACCGATGATTACGATTGACTGAGGCTCCAGTAGTTGACGGTTTATCATAGCTGAACGATCTTGAGTAGTATTTTTTTTGTTTTATTGGTGACAGAGACGCAGGTGATTTTCGCCATCTGCCAGTTTTGGTAACACGCTGCAAATATAAATAATTTTTTCGAGATATGAACCTGTCAAGAGAAAAATGTACTCAAATTTTTCCCAAAAATAAGAAAAGTAGTTCACAATAGAAGTCTGTAAATAGGAATATACCATCATTGTGGTATGCAAATAACATAGGAAAGGTATTGCGGGAATGAGGATTTTGCCGTACCTTTGCAGCGTCGGAAGGACATCATGGCATGTGCTTTTCAGACATATAAACATAGTGACATAACAAATAATATGTATAATTAATAAAAAAAGTAAAGATTATGACTAAAATTGCAAAACAGCTGACCGAGCTCGTCGGCAACACCCCGCTTCTGGAACTCAACAAGTTTTCAACGGCTAAGGGACTCGACACACCCGTCATCGCCAAAGTAGAATACTTCAATCCTGGTGGCAGCGTGAAGGACCGCATAGCACTGGCCATGATAGAAGATGCCGAGGCGAAAGGCATACTCAAACCTGGTGCCACCATCATCGAGCCTACCAGCGGAAACACGGGAGTGGGACTGGCTCTGGTCAGTGCCGTCAAGGGATACCACTTGATACTCACCATGCCAGAAACCATGAGCGTGGAGCGACGCAATCTGGTGAAGGCCTACGGTGCCGAGGTGAGGCTGACGCCAGGAAAAGATGGCATGCCGGGAGCCATCCGTGCTGCTGAAGAGCTGCGTGACACCATTCCCGGCAGTGTCATCCTGCAGCAGTTTGAGAATGAAGCAAACCCTGCCAAGCACTATGCAACCACAGGACCGGAGATATGGCGCGACACCGACGGAGCGGTAGACATCTTTGTCGGTGGTGTAGGAACAGGTGGAACCATCAGCGGTGCAGGTAAGTACCTGAAGGAGCAGAACCCCAACGTAAAGATTATTGCCGTCGAGCCGAAGTCCTCACCCGTCCTGAACGGCGGAGCCAGCGGTCCGCACAAGATTCAGGGTATCGGTGCCGGTTTCGTGCCTAAGACGTACGATGCCAACGTTATTGACGAAGTGTTCGACGTGGAGAACGACGACGCTATCCGCGCAGGCCGTGAGATTGCTCAGCAGGAGGGACTGCTGGTGGGCATCAGCGCCGGAGCTGCCCTCTACGCTGCCATCGAGGTGGCCAAGCGCCCTGAGAACAAGGGCAAGAAGATTGTTGTGCTACTGCCTGATACAGGCGAGCGCTACCTGTCTACCGTGCTGTACGCTTTCGAGGACTATCCTCTCTGACCTTTTTGCAACGCTGACAGGACTGGTTGGGCTGATTGTCACTGTCTCTGTGCGCCTAAGGCTTCTTCAAGCCGAGGGTTGACAGACAGTGATAATCAGCCCATTCTGTGTTAAAAGCACAATAGTCGGGTAGCCACCAAATTGATATTTTTCTAAAGCAATCATAAAATCTTTATAAAAAGGATGCAATTTTAAAAAAAAGTTGTACCTTTGCAAGGAATTATATAATGACAAGGTGAGACTACGTCCGTTTAAGGTACTACTCGTGGGGCTGCTCTGCTTGCTGTGTTCATTGTCGGCAGCAGGCCAAGAGCAGAAGTCAGCTGACATTGAGCAGCTGACACGTGACATGTACAAGTACTACATGGCCGACAACTACAAGGAGTTCATGACCACCGTAGCTAAACTGAAGGAGGCCAGCCTAAAGGCTGGCGACCTGAAGACCTTCTACAAAGCCTGGGGCAATGAAGTCATCAAGACAAAGGTACACGTGGGCCGTCCGCAAGCGCTACAGATGATTAGTGACATGCGTGACTTTGCCACCGAGCATGACCATAAGTTCGGATTGTATTCCTCTACCTATACCATGGCTTACATCCTTCATCAGGTGGGTGATACGAAAGGCTCTCTTCAGAACTACAAGAAGGCTTTGGACTACCTGCACAAGTACTTTCCCGAAGAAAGCACAGCCCCGATATACATAGCCTTGTCAGGAATTTCCCTGAGCGGCAAGAACGACTCATTAGCCATCTCATACTCCGAAAAGGCATTAGCCGACCCGCATGTGTCGAAACTGCACCAATATCTGGCTTTGTGTGACATCTGTATCTCCTGGGGATGGCTCAGGAACAGGGAACAGTTTGACAAAGCCTACGAGAAACTGAAGGCATTTAAGAATCCGCCCGCCCAAGCAGACAGAACAAAGATAGTAGAGCTTTTCCGTGCCTCACTGCATGGTCAGACAGAAGAGGCTCTCAAGTTGTGCCAGCAATCCAGCGTCAGACAGAATAGGCTGCTGTACACCTACAAGATACATGAATGGGCTGGAGAATACAAAGAAGCGCTTGCCGCATTCAAGTCATACAGGCAGTTCATTGACTCGGCTAACAATGTGGACATACGCAAGCAGGCTGACCTCTACCACGCAGAGTTGAACGTGGCACGTGCTGAGAACGAGGCCAAGGACCTTAGACTGGTCAACCAGCAGCTGCGACTGACCCACGTGACCGACGAACTGGAACAGCAGCGGTTAGAGGCTGAGGCTGCTGCGTTGAAACTGGAGAACAGCGAGATAGAACTGTCGAATGCCGCCATCCGTATGAAGAACGACAGTTTGGACCGGCTTACCCAGCAGGCACAACTGGATGAATACCGGCAAAGGATGAAGGTTATCGAGCAGGAGGAACGCACGGAACTGATTACTTTTTTGGCCATTATAGTCATCTCGTTGCTGACCATTGTTTTTTTGGGATTCTACCTCTACCGCAGGCAACAATCTGCCAAACGGCTGAAACATGCCTACGGTCAGTTGGAACAGGCCTATAGCGAACTGGAGAGTACTACTGCACAGAAGGAACGTATCGAGAGTGAGCTGCGCATTGCACGTGACATCCAGATGTCGATGGTGCCCAGCGTATTCCCCAGTGAGCCTCATCTTGAGCTGTATGCACTGATGAAGCCGGCTAAGGCTGTGGGCGGCGACCTGTACGACTTCTTCATACAGGACAGCAAGCTTTATTTCTGTATCGGCGATGTCAGTGGCAAGGGTGTGCCGGCCTCTATGCTGATGGCAGTGGCCATCCGATTGTTCCGTACTGTGGCCAAGGAAGGTTTCCCGCCAGAGTATGTCGCTACCAAACTGAACGACGCCATCTCTAACGACAACGAAAGCGGCATGTTCATTACGGCGTTTATCGGTGTGGCCGACCTGCGGACAGGACAGCTTGATTTCTGCAATGCCGGCCACAACCCGCCACTGCTCGATGGGGAGTTCATGGAGATGGAGGCGAATGCACCTTTAGGACTGTGGCCAGAACTGGAATACGTTGGCGAGCATGTCGACAACATCAAGGAGAAAACGTTGCTGCTTTATACTGACGGCATCAACGAAGCAGAGAACATGGAACAGCATCAGTATGGCGACGACCGTCTGCAGGCACTGATAAAATCGCATACTTTCGAGAGCAGTGAGCAAATCATAGCCACCGTCAAAAAAGATGTCACTCTGTTTGTTGGCGATGCCGAACAGAGTGACGACCTCACGATAATGTGTATCCGGCTTAAAGCTTAACGCTGACCGACTTTCCCTTATACTCAACCATCACGCCTTCAGGATGCTCCATGTCGAGCGCCTTGGCATTCCCCTTGCTGATGAGCACGATGTTGAAGCGGCGCTCCTTCAGCATGCCGGGGAACGTACCGTTCTGCTGACCGATGGTGACGGTGCGCGTGGCATCGTCGTAGCTGATGTCGATGGTGGCATACTGCCCCTTCTCGTAATTGTAGTTGGTGCCCTCGTCCTCGTACAGCTGGAAGGTGGCGTCACGGCCACCGTAGACGTAGAGGTTGATCAGCTCGGCAGGCCGTTCGTTGCTGTACTGCAGTTCAGGACCGAAGGGGACAATGCTGCCCTCACGGACGTAGACGGGGATGCGCTCATAGGGAGCATCGACAATTAACTGACGATTAGAAGACTTGCCGTCGACGTTTTGGCTGCCACCCTGATTGCCGCGGTCAATAACCATCTCACCACTGTAGAGGTCATACCATCCATAACCCTCGGGGAAGTAGACGCTGCGGTTGCGTGCCTTGTAGTAGCCCACGGGGCAAGCCATCAAGGCAGGACCGAACATCCACTGATCCTTGATGTCAAGCACAGACTGGTCGTAGCCAAAGTCCATGACAAGGCCACGCATGATCGTGTAGTCCTTGAAGTGGACCCAGCCAGCCATGGAGTAGAGGTATGGCATCAGGTGATAGCGCAGTTTGTCGTAATAGACAAACGAGCGATAGGCAGGATGCTTGTCGGGGGCAATGTTCCATATCTCACGTGTAGGCCACTGGCCATGTACACGGAACAGGGGAATGAAGGCGCCAAACTGGCTCCAGCGCGTCTGCAGCTCGCGCCACTCCTTCAGATCCTCGTTCTCCAGTCCTGTACGGTCGTACAACTGCTGGGCTTTGACATAGCGGTCCTCTACGCAAAAACCTCCCTGATCCATGCCCCAGAAGGGCAGCCCCGACATGCTATAGTTCAGACCGGCTGTCATCTGTGCACGCATGTCCTCCCAACGGGTGCCGATGTCACCGCTCCAAGTTGCTGTCGAGTAGCGCTGCTCGCCGGCAAAACCGCTGCGTGTCAGCAGGAATACGCGAGGCTCGCTGGCGTTCTTGTATTTCTTGTCTTTTGAACTCTTCCAAGTGGCTCGCTGACCGTTGTAGATGGCGTCGGCATTCACAATACTGTAGGCATTGAAATACTCTGTGGACGTACCTAATGCCGTAGGACCGCAGAGTGCCTTGCGATACCACATCGGCGTGCAGTCACGGACGTTGGGTTCCGAGGCATCCATCCACCAGGCATCAATGCCACGGTTGAACTTGCTGTAGAGATGCTCGTCCATCTGCTTCCAGAACAGCTTGCGGGCATCAGCACTATAGGCATCATAGAAAGACCCCATGTAGCCAGGACCTACCCAGTCGCGGATGCTGTCGACAACAGCCTGATGGTACATCCACCCCTTTTGGTCAAGATCCTTGTAGTGCTCGGTATTACAGTAGAACTTGGGCCACACGGAAATCATGAAACGGCCACCCATCTGGTGCACACTGTCGAGCATAGCCTGCGGGTTGGGGAATCGGGCGGCCTCGAAGTCGTGGCTGCCCCACTGATCCTCCTGCCAGTAGTTCCAGTCCTGCACGATGTTGTCGCAGGGAATGCCACGCTTGCGGAACTCAGCGAGCGTCTGCTCTATCTCACCGCTGGTCTTGTAGCGCTCGCGGCTCTGCCAGAAGCCCAGCGACCACTTCGGGTACAGCGAGGCACGGCCAGTCAGCATACGGTAGCCACCTATCACTTGGTCGGCATTGTCGCCGGCTATGAAGTAGTAATCCATGTCTTTTGCCATCTCGCTCCAGATGCGCATGCGGTCGTAGTTCTCCCTTGTCTGACGAGAGGCTCGCAGCCCACAATAGCTGACCCATCCGTCGGGTTTCCATTCTATGCGAAGCTGCTGGCGCTGCCCTTTGTCCATTGCTACTTGGAACTTATAGCTGTTGGGGTTCCATGCCGTACGCCACCGCTCTGGCACCACCTCCTTGCCGCCCATGTACACCTTGACATATCCGGCATAATAGAGTATGAAATTGTAGACAGCCTCTGCAGGAGCCTCGATGAAACCTTCGTAGACTACTGTTGCGCCGTTGAGCACAAAGTCCTTCGGCAGGTTCTTGATGCCCCCAGGCTCCGTCTGTCTTGCCAGCACCGACTTCTCTGGCGTGTCAAACTCATAGTATATGGAGTCTTCGTTGCGAACGATGCGCTTGCCATCCTTAGCAGTGTAGCTACCAGTCAGGTGTCCTTCCCTGCCCAGCTTGTCGTACAGCTTGAAGATGCTGCCCAGCTGCTGGTAGTCGTCAGGCTGTCCCCAGCGGCAGTAGCTGTATGAGTCCCACAACAGTCCGCAGTTGTTGCTGGTCAGCACAAAGGGCACGCTGACTTTAGTGTTGTATTGGTACAAGTCCTCGTTCTTTCCCACCATGTTCAGTTCCTCCGACTGGTGCTGTCCCAGTCCGTAGGCTGCCAAGTGTGCAGGGCGCTCAAACTGCAGGAGCCATGTCAGTCCGTTACGTTGTTGTTCTGGCACACGGGTTACGTCTGTACCTATCTCACGGTCAGGCACACGGAAGGGTTTGAAGGTCTTGCCGTCCTCCGTCTCCCGCAACAGTTGTTTGCCGTCTTTGTCGTAGAACGTCACGCGACCGGTTGCTTTCTCGACGCGAGCCTCGACGCGAGCTGTCTTGACACTCACCTCGTTGCCGTCGGCAACGGTGAATTTTGGCCTTGCCGTCTGAGGCACCACGATAAGGCTCTGCTTCTTCGGCAGCTGCAGCTCGCTGGTAGCCTGCACACGGATGATGTTGTCGCCTACCACCTGCAGGCGTACTACACTGGGGCCTTCGCTTTTCATGTTCTGTACGGGGATGGTCACATACTGGTCTTCCACTTTGTAGTCTGCGGCTGACAGGGGTACTGTCGTTAACAACAGTACCCCGGTAATCATTTGTTTTAGTAATGTCATACTATCGTTATGTTGTTATGTCGTTATTTCAAGATGCCGTTCTTTCGTTATTACGCTGTTTCGTGATGTCGGCTTTACGTCACCTTTATGCATCTTCGATGATGACGGCCTCCTCGATGAAGTTGTCTACGGGGATGTTGATGACAAAGATGGTGCCGCCGCCGGGATTGTCCTCGACGGAGATGTTGCCGCCGTGGGCTTCGATGATGGCTTTCAGACGATTCAGCCCTGTGTCATTGTCATCACCAAAGGGGTCGGACACCAGTGCCTTGTACTTGTCGCTGATACCTATACTGTTGTTGGCCACTTGGATATGTATCTTGTTGTCTCTCGTACGTGCCACACCGACACTGATGACACAGTTCGTGTGACAGAAGTTCACCGAGTTGCGGAAGAGAATGCGGAAAGCCTCCAGCAGCAGGTTGCAGTCGACCCTGGCATGCAACTCGTTGACAGGCGACACGAAGTTGATTTTGCACTCAGTGTCATTCTTTTCCGGAATATAGCTGTTGCACAACTGGCGCAGGAGGTTGATGACATCGGTGACGTACGGGTGAGGTACGACAGATCCTGCAACCCTACTGGGTGTTGCAGGACGTACGTCAGCCTCTGCAGGCTGTTGGTGGGCGGCCTGTGCTGTTCCCTGTTCGTGGGCATTCATCCTGTTTTTCATTTGCTGGCGCATCTCGTTCATCCACTGCGTTTTCTCTTGCTCGTAGCGCTGTTTCTCCTCCTTCATGCGGCGTTCCTGGCGGCGTATGTACCATTTGGTCCACAGCAGGGCGATGCATGCTATCACCACGATATAGAGTAGCATGGCCCACCGTGTGCGCCAGAGCGGCGGACGTATGGTGATGTCGAGTGTACTCTCTTCTTCACCCATGGTACCATCCTCGTTCAGCATGCGGACCCGCAGCGTATAGTTACCTGCTCGCAGCGAGTTGTATGTGATGTTGGGGTTCAGCTCGGAGGTTCTCACCCAGTTGTCGTTGAATCCATCCAGCCGGTAGACGAATCGTCTGTCGTTGTTGATCAGTCCTGCGTCACTGCCTAACTGGATGGTGAACTGGTCGTTGAAACGCAGCGTCAGTTTCCTTGCTATGTCAAGTGCCTCGTCGAGAATGACACGGCCGTCGAACTCATGTGCTATGGGCACGTCACGGTCGAATATCTGCAGTCCGCTGAACACGGGGCGTTCCTTCGTCTTGCCATCCGACAGTTTGCTTGGATTGATGATGTCCAGTCCGTCCTGTCCGGCAACGAGTAGCAGTCCGTCGCGTGTGACATAGGCAGAGCGTTGGTTGTAGGTACCCTGTTGTAGGCCGTTGTGGCTACTGTAGCTGTGTACGATGAACTGCCAAGTGCCGTTCTCCTGTAGGGTAGGGATGACCTTTGACACACCATGGTCGGTGACGACCCACATGGCATGTTTCTTGTCCTCGACGATGCTGCACACACTCGAGCCGTATAGTCCGTTTCGCATGTCGAGCAGGGTGACCTTCTTGCGCTTGGGGTCATAGCATACTGCACCCGACGTGGATCCTTGCCAGATGAGACCTCGTGAGTCCTCCATGACACATGTCGTCTGCTGGGTAGCCACCGTGACGTCAGCGTCTTCAGGGATGACGCGGTTGATCAGCTTGCCCGTCACGGGGTTGACGAGGCAGTAGTACCAGCTGGTACCCATGATGAGCCATCCCTTGCTGGTCCATCCCGCCGATGTCATATAGTCGCTTGGCAACTTGGTGTTCTTCGTGTCCCATGTCCTAAACTTACCTGTTTTCAAGTCGAGCATCTGTATGCCGCCGCCCAGTGTGCCGATCCAGATGCGGTGCCACTTGTCTTCGGTGACGCTCCACACGCTGTTGATAGCCAGTTCGTCAGGCTTCCCCGTTGTCCTCCAGCTGGTGACAACCGCTGAGCCGTCGGGTGCCGTAGGCTGGCATCGCGTCAGTCCGCTGTTATATCCTCCAAACCATATTGAGCCGTCGCTGGCCACATGTGCTCCCACCATGATGTTACCCACCATGTTGGTGTTGGCTGTCGTATAGTGTGCCAGTTCCTCGCCGGTCTTGGGGTTCCACACCACGATGCCTCGGTCGTTGGTGCCCAGCCAGTAGTTGCCCCAGCGGTCCTCGGCGACAACATTGATGTCGCCCAGCTCAATGCTGCGTATGCTCGACGTGCCCTCGACATTCTGGTTGACACCGTTTTTGTAGGTCCCTATCCACATCTGCCCGAGTGGGTCGCAGTATAGATGCTTGGGTGTGTTGTCCGATATGGTCGATTCATCCATCCTGTTGTTCTGGAACTGACGTACCTGCTGGCTCTGCTCGTCGATGACATAGATGCCGTGATGGTCGGTAGCCAGCCACAGCCAGTTGTGACGGTCGCGTGCCACAGCCCACACCTGCAGGTCGGCAGGCAGCTGGCTGATGCCTCGGGCATTCATCAGTTCGGTAAGTGATGCGTACCACCGCTTTTCCTTGGCTACATATATATATATGTTACCACTGGCCATGACCCAGATGGTGCCGTCGTCGTCGCAGTAGAGTTTGTATTCCTGGTTCTCGGGGCCTCCATGCTCCCTTATCCACTTGTCTTCCCATGCCACTTTGCCGGTCTTGCCATCCATGCATACCAGTTCGCCGCAGAACGTCGCCATGAGCATCTTTCCCTTGTAGTCGGCCGCCGACGATATGCCGTAGGTGGGGTTGAACTCGCCTTTGTCGTATCCCTGCCTGACGTTGGTCATCATGCGGCTGTTGGGGTTGTAGTAGTAGAACCCTTTCTCGTATATTTTGAACCAAAAGTTCTTCTGCTCGTCAATGTGTACATACTCCAGTCCGCCGACGATGCCAAAGCGTGACAGCTCGCGTGTGGAGCTACGCTCAAACTGTTCCGTCTTGGGGTCGTAGATGGAGTAGTTCATGTTCTGCTTCATCCACAGCTTTCCGTCCCATGCCTCCTGTATGCGTTCGGTGAAGTTGTCGCGCATGGTGGTGGTGTCGCGCAAGTTGGAGTAGAACGTCTTGATGCGGTAGCCGTCATAGCGGTTCAGCCCGTATGCTGTGCCGAACCACACGAAGCCGCGGCTGTCGCGGAAGATGCAGTTGACCTGCGAGTGAGACAGCCCGTGGCGGGTGTCCAGCCGTCGGAACTTCATGTCGGGTATGACGTCGGCATGCGCTGACACCACTGTCATAACTGCTGTCAGCAGCATGAAAGCGATTTTTCTCATGTTATAGGTCTTTTAGCTGATGTGTCTCTAATGACCAGCTTCTGTGGTACGATTTCCTTGTATACCTTCTGGTCGCCGCCGATGTGTTTCAGCAACAGACGGCATGCCCTGACACCCATCTCGTAGGACTGGTCTTCGATGGCCGACATGCGTGGTGTCACGTAGGCAGCATGCACGTCGTCGGTAAACCCGATGAGTGCCACATCCTCGGGGATGCGCAGCCCGCAGTTCTTGATGGCGGTAAAGGCGGCAAAGGTGATGATGTCGTTGAACGCCACGATGGCGTCGGGGCGGTAGAGCGCTTCCTCCTGGCCTTCTGCGTCACTGCCGCCCTCTGGAGCCTTGGGGCGTTGCAGCAGTTGCTCGGCATTGTGAAGGGCTGTCTGGTAGTCTATCTTGTCGCACATTACCAGATTGCGGTCGATGGGCAGACGGCTCTCGCGCAGGGCTTCCAGGTAGCCATGCTTGCGGCGGCGCACCATATCGAGGTGGTTAGGCCCGCCGAGGAATGCGATGCGGCGGCTGCCAGTGTCTATCAGGTGCTGTGTGGCTATCTGGGCTGCCTCGTCGCCGTTGGCCGTCACGCAGCTGAAACGGTCGGACATGCATGTCCTGCCGAAGAATACCAGGGGTATGCCCATGTCGGCCAACTGCTCGAAATGGCTGTAGTCGGTAGTCGTCTGTGCCAGGCAGGCCACGATGCCTTCTACGTGCATGCCAATGAAGTTGTCGATGACGTGCGCCTCGTCTTCAAAGCGCTCGTGGCTGTTGGCACTGATCACGCTGTAGCCCTCGCGCCGGGCCTCGACCTCGATGCCGTCGAGTACGGCGGCATAGTAGTGTGTCACCAGATTGGGTACTACGACGCCGATAATCTTCGGAGCCTCCTTGCGCAGACTTTGTGCAAATGGATTGGGCCGGTAGTTCAGCTGCTTGGCCAGCTCTTTCACCCGTTCTTGCATCTCCTTGCCGATTTCCGGTGAGCTGCGCAGGGCACGGCTTACAGTTGCTATACTGACTCCCAGCTCATGGGCTAAATCCTTGAGAGAAGTCCTGTGTTGTTTATTGTTGGCCATCAGTTATTAGTTTTCTAATCGGCCACAAAGATACGAATATTCTTGGAGATTCGCAAACGTTTACGTAAGTTTTTTACGCTTTTATTCAATGTTAACAGAAAAAATCTATGTACCTTTGCCGACACATAGTAACTCGAAATGAGTAATGAATAGTTGATAATAAGTTAGTTAGAACAAGAGCTGAGGGTGTCGTGAGACACCCTCAGTTTATTTGTATGGTAAGGTCTAAGAACCTGCTATCCAGAATCTTCCGTATGGATGACAGCCACTTTTCAAGGCGTTCTATTTACCTTCTCTTACCGTCAGCGCCTTGGTTCTGATGTCGCCTGAACCGCGGGTGCTGTCCTCAAGGGTGGCTACGTCGCCGCGCAGCGTGATGTCGCCCGAACCGACGAGGCGAGCCTTGACGTCACCGCACTGGCGGAAGTCCATCTTGATGTCGCCCGACCCCTTGAGTCCAAGAGTCGTCAGCGCCACCTGCTGCTGGGCAACCTCCACGTCGCCGCTGCCCACCACCTCGACGTCGGTCTGCTGTGCCGTGAGCTGTTTTACCTTCACGTCGCCCGAGCCAACCAGCTGGATGGCAGCATGGTCGCAGATAATCTGGCGGAAGTTGATGTCGCCCGAGCCTTTCAGCCGTATGCTTAGGTTGTCGGTGTCTAACGGCTTGTCGCAGGTGAAGTCGCCCGAGCCTTTCAATTCGACGCCCAGGAAGTCGGGGGAAGTGACATATACTGTCACGCCGTCGCTGTCGGCAATGCCGAAGTTCATCACGGCACCCTCGCCTTTCATGCAGACGACGAGGCTGCTGTCCTTCACGCGCGTCTCTACTTCACCGATGACGTTTTCAGGAGCTTTCACAATCACCGAGAAACTGTCGGCCTGGGCGTACCTGACATCCAGCGAGCCTAACATCTCGATGCGCTCGAAGCCGTCGATGGCACGGCTCTCCTCGACCATCGTCGTGTTGCCTACTTTCATGTTGATGTGTGTGCATGAGGCCAGCCCGGCCATCATGGCTACTGCAAAAAATAACTGTTTCATAACTGCTGTTTTTATTTTTTTTTGATTGTTAGACGATGGAGGAGCGTAAAAAGTTGCAGCGGCAAGAAAAAAATCGTACCTTTGCAGCCGAGAAAAATCAGTAAACAGCACTTTTTAATATGAAGTACGCCATCATTGCAGCAGGAGAAGGCAGCCGACTGGCAGCCGAAGGCATCACGACACCTAAGCCGCTCGTCGAAGTCGGCGGAGAACGGCTCATCGACCGACTGATACGCATCTTCATGCAGAACGGTGCCGACGAGATAGTGTGTATCTGCAACGGTCATACCCCCATTGTGGCCAGCCACCTTCTACAGCTGCAGCGCGATGGGCTGAAAGGACGCCCCGTACCGCTGCGCTTCGTGGTGAAGAGCACCCCTTCGTCGATGCACAGCTTTTTCGAGATTAGCAGCTACCTGACCGATGCCCCCTTCATACTGACCACCGTCGATACCATCTTCCGTGAGGACGAGTTCAGCCGCTATGTCGACGACTTCCGCCAATCGGCGGCCGACGGCGTGATGGGCGTCACCGAGTACGTCGACGACGAACGGCCGCTCTACGTCGGCACCGACGAGCTGCTGAACATCACCGAGTTCAGCGACACCCGCGGCGACTGCCGCTTCGTGTCGGGCGGCATCTACGGACTACAGCCGTCTGCCGTCGTCACGCTACGCAACAGCATATCACGTGGCGAGCAACGCATGCGCAACTTCCAGCGCGCACTGTTGCACGACGGACGAAGACTGGTGGCCTGGCCGTTCACAAAGGTGCTTGACATCGATCACGCGTCGGACATCCGTCAGGCAGAAAACTTCCTGTGATTCATCCATCGGAAAACCCTTCACCGGCGCTGTAATATGTTGCACGACAATGACTTGCGGTGAAGGGTCTCGGTGGGGTAGTGTGGTGGGTTTCGGTGAGTCAATGTGAAGATTGGCCGGGATAACGCCCTTCACGAATTCTTCCAAGCATTTTCGACGCTGTGAGTGGCCTTCTCACGATCGTGAGTGGCCTTCTCAGTTCCGTGAGTGGCCTAGTTACGACCGTAAGTGGCCTAGTTACGACCGTAAGTGGCCTACTAATTGGAATTACCCACCAGAGTAAATGCAAAGACCTGCGATGTTGCACTCACCTCTTACATCATCCATCATCCATCTAACCCTTCACCGTATCTTATTGTGCCATTGTATGTTAGCTGTCTGGTGAAGGGTTTTGTTGCACAGCAATCTCTCCTTTAAATATAATAAATGACTGCCTGCATTTTTATATTTATTGTGGGGCAACTTCAATGCTATAGCTAAAAGTTTACCACCTGTGACAGTCAGTGTATTTGCGTAACCGTTTGCGCAAAAAAAATGATTATTTTTTATCATCAGCAGAACAACGTGTAAAAATAATTACTAACTTAGCAGCCGAATAGCCAAAGACTGTAAATCACTTTTTTATCATTATATACTAACTTAAACTATTACGCTTATGAAAAAAGTTTTAACTTTATTGACGTTGCTGATGGCGTTCGCCATCAACGGCTTCGCACAGGACACGTGGACCGTGGCCGGCACAGCTGCAGCGCTGAACGGAACGCAGGACTGGGCGCCAGCAAATGCCGACAACGACATGACGCTGGTGGGCGAGGAGTACGTGCTCGTTGTCGAGAACGTTACGTTGGAAAAGGGCGTTACTTACCAGTACAAGGTGGTGAAAAACCATGCTTGGGACGAGGCTTATCCAACTTCCAACAAGACCTTCAAAATCCAGGAGACTGCAACCTACAAAGTCACCTACAAGTTCGACCCTAATACGAAGGCAGTGGACGAGGTGATAGAAAAGACAGGTGAGGCAGGCGTGGTTACTCACGCTTATTCTATTGCTGGCTCGCCCGAGAGTGTCTTCGGCGCAGCATGGAGCGAGACAGCTACGGCTACCGAGATGACCCTAACCGATGGCCTCTACACATGGACCTCGGAGGAAGTGGAACTGGAAGCTAATACAGCCATTGCATTTAAGGTGGTCGTTGACCACAGCTGGGGTGTTGCCTATCCTTCCGACAACTATGTACTGAACATCGAGGCTGCTGGCAAGTACACCATCACCATCACGTTCAACGAGGAAACAAAGGAGGTGAATGCTACTGCTACGAAGGTTGAGGAACAGCCTGCTCTGAACACTTACACTGCAACCTTCACAACCAATGCAAAGTGGGAGAAAGCATACGCTTACGCTTGGAGCGGTGAGGGCGAGAGTGCCGTGAAGTTCCTTGGCGACTGGCCCGGCACTCCGCTGGAGGCTACTGACGGAGTTTACACCGTAACTATCTCAGCTGCGGCTGCTCCTGAGAAGATTATCTTCAATAATGGAAAGAGTGAAGATTTTGTTAAGCAGCAGACTGAAGACCTCGACTTCGAGGATGGAAAGGCTTATACGTTTACTGTTCCTTCACCTGCATTTGAGGACGGATCGTACTACATCCAGAACATTGCTAACGGCTTGTTCCTTGCTGCTGGTCAGGACTTCGCAGGTGCAGAGGGTACCCTCTTTGGTTTCACATTCGATGAAAGTCTTGGTGCATACTCCATTACTGGCAATGAATTCTTTGCATGGGACAACAAGAAATGGTATGTTGTGGGCGATGCAACATCTTTCAAGGCCTATTATATCTTGAATAACAAGAAATATTATCTTGCCCTTAGCGAGCGTAATGGTTGGGTTGTCTACGATGAAGGCAATGAACTAATGACTGACGATAACAGTACTTGGTGTATTAAGCCAAAGACGACTGAGCCTGTTATCACCAGCATGGCTATCGTCGGTGACCTGACTGGCGGCTGGCCTGTCAAGGACGAGGTTAGTGGCGAGGAAGACTGGAGCATGGCCAAGGCCATGACACAGGATGCTGAGAATCCTGCCGTCTGGACACTGACCATTGAAGGCTTCGAGGCTGAGGCCAAGATATATGAGTACAAGGCTACAGCCAACGGTAAGTGGGGTGACTTCGAGCTGCCGAATCCGGGCAATCTGGAAATTGAATTTGGTACCGAGCTGAATCCTGTCGGCAAGTACAACTTGACATTCGTCGTCAACACGGATGATGGCACGCTGGCGCTCACTCCTGTGAAGGTTGAGGAACAGCCTGCTCTGAACACTTACACTGCAACCTTCACAACCAATGCAAAGTGGGAGAAAGCATACGCTTACGCTTGGAGCGGTGAGGGCGAGAGTGCCGTGAAGTTCCTTGGCGACTGGCCCGGCACTCCGCTGGAGGCTACTGACGGAGTTTACACCGTAACTATCTCAGCTGCGGCTGCTCCTGAGAAGATTATCTTCAATAATGGAAAGAGTGAAGATTTTGTTAAGCAGCAGACTGAAGACCTCGACTTCGAGGATGGAAAGGCTTATACGTTTACTGTTCCTTCACCTGCATTTGAGGACGGATCGTACTACATCCAGAACATTGCTAACGGCTTGTTCCTTGCTGCTGGTCAGGACTTCGCAGGTGCAGAGGGTACCCTCTTTGGTTTCACATTCGATGAAAGTCTTGGTGCATACTCCATTACTGGCAATGAATTCTTTGCATGGGACAACAAGAAATGGTATGTTGTGGGCGATGCAACATCTTTCAAGGCCTATTATATCTTGAATAACAAGAAATATTATCTTGCCCTTAGCGAGCGTAATGGTTGGGTTGTCTACGATGAAGGCAATGAACTAATGACTGACGATAACAGTACTTGGTGTATTAAGCCAAAGACGACTGAGCCTGTTATCACCAGCATGGCTATCGTCGGTGATCTGACTGGCGGCTGGCCTACTGAAGATGACTGGAGCATGGCCAAGGCCATGACACAGGATGCTGAGAATCCTGCCGTTTGGACACTGACCATTGAAGGCTTCGAGGCTGAGGCCAAGATATATGAGTACAAGGCTACAGCCAACGGTAAGTGGGGTGACTTCGAGCTGCCGAATCCGGGCAATCTGGAAATTGAATTTGGTACCGAGCTGAATCCTGTCGGCAAGTACAACTTGACATTCGTCGTCAACACGGATGATGGTACGCTGGCGCTCACTCCTGTGAAGGCTGAAACCACAGAGCCTGTTGTCATTAGCAGCATGGCTATCGTTGGCGAACTGACTGGCGGCTGGCCTACTGAAGAAGACTGGAGCATGGCTAAGGCTATGACACAGTCTGCTGACAATACTGCTATCTGGACACTGACCGTCGAGGGCTTCGAAGCTGAGGCCAAGACTTATAAGTACAAGGCTACTGCCAACGGCAAGTGGGGCGACTACGAACTGCCTGCTTCGGGCGACCAGGAATTTACATTCGGTACCGAGGAGTATCCTGCCGGCAAGTACAACCTGACATTCACCGCCAACACGGTGGAGAACACGCTGACACTCACCCCTGTGAAGGCTGAGGAACAGCCTGTCCTGAACACCTACACCGCTACGTTCACCAACGAGGCTGGTTGGGAGAAGGTTTACGCCTACGCATTCACGAACGCTGGTGATGGCAACGTGACCGAGTTCCTCGGCGCATGGCCCGGCACTGAGTTGACCGCTGGTGAGGGCGGCATTTATGCCGTAACTATCCAGGCTGCTGCTGCTCCCGCATTCATCATCTTCAACAACGGTATCACTGACGATGAGGGTAAGGCTCAGACCGCTGACCTCGCATTCGAGGACAAGGGCGAGTACACCAACAAGGTTGAGGAACAGCCTGTCCTGAACACCTACACCGTTACGTTCACCAACGAGGCTGGCTGGGAGAAGGTTTATGCCTATGCTTGGACAACGACCTTAGAGGGTGAAGTACCTGTGACCAACGAGTTCCTTGGCGAATGGCCTGGTAAGGAGTTGACCGCCGGTGAGGATGGCAAGTTTGTCGTGACCATCGTGGCTGAGGCTGCTCCCGCATTCATCATCTTCAACAATGGTGCTGGCACTCAGACCGAGGACCTCGCATTCGAGGATGGTAAGACCTACACCTACGAGATTCCCGTGGAGCCTGTCAACCACACTTGGGACTTCACACAGTGGAGTGATGAGACTGTTGATAATCTGAAGGCTGATGCTGCCACCTCGAAGTTGGAAGGTTGGAGCGATGTGGAGAAGAAGGCTGATGCTGAGGCTGATGTTGCTCCTACAGACATCTCCAAGGACAACTGCTTCTGGTATGTCGGCGGCGAGGCCAATCCTACAGCCAACGGCGTTGCCATCAAGGAGCTGAAGGGACTGGAGTTCAATACCTCTTACGGTGCTGCCCGTTCGCTGGCCATTGCCGTGAACTATCCTGAGACTTCACTGGGTTCGTACAAGGGTGGTGCCTACCTGTGGTTAGGTGGCAAGGGCAAGGAATGCTTCACCATCAAGAACGTGAAGGTTGGCTCTACACTGACTATCGGTGCTGAGTCGCACAATCCCGCCCAAGGCCGTGGCATCCAGCTGAAGATCAACGGCGAGAATTTTGGCGATGCCTTCACACCAACGACATTTGCAGAGAACAGCTGGACTATCACCAGCACCGACGAGTCTGTAAAGGTTGTCGATGTTGTTGTGACAAACACCAACGGCTGCCACCTCTACTACATCGATGTTGACATCGTAGAGGTGCCTGTGGCAGATGGTTACTACCTGGCTGGTTCGATGAACAACTGGGTACCGACAGAGGCTGACGCCCTGCAGGAGAATACAGAAGCTGCCGGCGAATACATGAAGACGCTCGACATGACAGCCCAGACGGAAATCAAGGTCGTCAAGGTAGAGAATCTCGCTATCGCTGCTTGGTATCCTGCCGAGGGAGCCAACTATGTGATCAGCGAGGATGCTAACTACACTGTCTACTTCCGTCCTGACGGAAATACAGAATGGGAGAACGGTTTCTTCTTCGTACAGAAGAATGATGCTACCGGCATTGCTGCCCTCAAGGCTCTGCAGGAGAACGGTGCTGCCGTTTACAACCTCAGCGGACAGCGCATCAGCGTGGCCAAGAAGGGTCTGTACATCGTCAACGGTCGTAAGGTTGTGGTCAAGTAAGCAAGACGAGAACACAACAACAACTGCCATAAAGAGCGGGAGCCAAAAGAGCCTCCCGCTCTTTTTTTTTCAGCAGAATTGTTTGGCAGATTAGAAAGAAAGTCGTACCTTTGCAACACGATAATAAATAAAAAGGAAGAAAGACATTTAGTAATACATATAATAATTATGAAACCAACATTATTTCTTTTAGCAGCAGGCATGGGAAGCCGTTACGGCGGCCTGAAGCAGCTCGACGGTCTGGGACCCAACGGCGAAACCATCATGGACTACAGTATCTACGACGCAATACAGGCCGGTTTCGGCAAGATAGTATGGGTCATACGCAAGGACTTTGAGGAACAGTTCCGCACGCAGATTCTTGCGAAGTACGAGGGAAAGGTGCAGTGTGAACTGTGCTTCCAGGCACTCGATGCACTGCCCGCAGGCTTCACCGTACCGGAGGGTCGTCAGAAGCCGTGGGGTACCAACCACGCCGTGCTGATGGGCAAGGACGTCATCAAAGAGCCGTTCTGCGTCATCAACTGCGACGACTTCTACGGCCGCGATGCCTTCATGCAGATTGGCAAGTTCCTCAGCTCACTGAAGGAAGGCTCGAAGAACGAGTATGCCATGGTGGGATTCCGCGTATGTAACACGCTTAGCGAGAACGGCACCGTGGCCCGTGGTGTGTGTGCCTACAACGACAAGCGCCACCTGACCGACGTCGTGGAGCGCACCGAGATAGTACGCTGTGCTGCCG
>CAMJWJ010000042.1 GCA_946409435.1 uncultured Prevotella sp.
CGGCAACTGCTGCGTTGATGATTGCCTGAATATCCAAGGCGTTGACGATACCGTCGCCGTTCAGGTCACCCTTAACAGGCTCTACACCCTCGGCAGGATCAGCTGTTGCCCAGCAGCTCTTGTCCTCAGGATTGAACGTGAAGGTCACGTCGTAGTTACCGTCCTCGTCAACCGAGAAGGTTATGTTACTGCCGCCAGGTACTCCATCAGCACCGTAGTTTTCTGTCCAACTGTGGTTAGCAAGAACCTTGAACTCGTATTCAGTGTCAGCAAGCAACGCAACGTTCTTCTTCACCAGCACGAAAGTACCGTCGCCAGCGTCGGTCATGTCGTTGTTTGTGTCAGCTGGATCCCAGTTACTGCCTAAGACAGCCTCTACACCTGCAATAGTCCAAATCTTAGTGCCGAAATCAGCATCACCTGTCTTCTCAGCTGTTGCACCAACTTCGTGGCTCTCTGCGTTGAAGGTGATAGTAACCGTGTAGATACCGTTTGCTGCAACAGTCAGCATGTAGTTTTCTGAAGGATATGCCTCAGCCCAATCGTGGTCGGCAACAACTTTGAAGCCATAGCCGATACCAGCCTCCAACTTGCATCCTTCCTTGACGAGCGTGTAGTTAACACCGTCGGAAGAAGTCATGTCGTTGCTAGTATCATCGGGAGCCCAGTTTGAACCACAAAGAGGCTCAACACCTGCTACAGTCCATGTCTGGTCGCCAACCTCGGGAGCAACATATGCACCGGTCTTTTGTGCGTTAGCACCTACCTCATGGCTCTCTGCGTTAAACGAGAAAATTACGGTGTACTCACCATCCTCATCAATGGTCAGAACAGCATTGCCCTCTCCATTGCCATAAGACTCGTCCCAAGCATGGTTTTTCAGAACTTTGTACTCATAGTCACCGGCAGCCAGCATTACACCTCTCTTGACGAGCGTATAGTTCACACCGTCACCCGAGGTCATGTCGTTCTCTGTTAATCCAGGAGCCCAGTTCTCTCCTAAAATGGCCTTTGAACCAGCAACGGTCCAAGTGTCCTCTGCCTGCATGCCAAGTGTGGCAACAAGCATCACGATAAGCGTAAAGATTTTCTTCATAATCATTAAGTTTTAAATTTGTAATAATGTTAGTTGTGTATGTTATATTCTGATTTTCACTTTTTCGCAGGCAAAGTTATGAATTTTTTCTATTGCTATCTGCATTTGTTTTAAAAAAAAAGAAGAATGCTCTGTGCAAACGTTTACACACAATACCTTTCCCGCTGCAAAATTAAATAATTTTCAGTAAATATACAAACAAAAGAGGACACTTTTTGTGTCCTCTTTCTAATCGGTTGAGTTCTGTCCTTATTATTCCTCCGCAGCAACAAAGTGGGCTGCGCCCGTGATGTCGCAGAAGTAAACGTGATAGGTACCGGCAGGAACCTTGATGTTGCCACCATTCAACACACATGGCTTTGCCCAGATGTCGTCGTTGACCGTCCAAGCGCCAGCGCTATCGCCAAATCCCCAGTTGACGGCCCAATCATGGTCGGCACGGAACTTCAGCTCTGACTCTGCATCAAGGGTCAGCTTGACGTACCAGTTGTGCTTAGCCTTGTCGACAGCCACCATGTCAACGTCGCCGCCCCATTCGTTGAAGTCGCCGATGAGGGAGATGTTAGTGTAGGTGTCAGGAGTCTGATTCTCTAACTCAATCCACTCATAGGTGAGTGCCTCCAGGTCAATCTTGAATGTGTAGAACTTCTTGGCCGGCGAGAAGATGTATGAGTTGCGTCCCTGTTCCAGCTTGCCCGTGGTACCCTTGTAGGAGGTAGGCTTCTCTTCACCGGAGCCATACAGCTTCGTGAAGTCATTGATCAGGTAGCCCTCCTGCCAGTACTTGGAGTTCCATACCTTTACGTCACCGCTGCTAACCCATTTCGTGGTGTAGTAGAACACAACGTCGCTCTCCGGGTCGGGGGTCATCACGGTCTTGTAGGCATCGGAACTCTTCGACGACGTGGCACCACCGTAGATGTAGTAGTAGGGGTTCTCCAGTTCCTCTGGCTTAATCCTCAAGGTGAAGTCGCCGAGGGTGATGAGCTGTGCCTCCTTGCCCTTGAAGGCGTTGGCAAACAGCTTGGCCGTGAAGGTACGTACGGTAGACTTCTTGCCGTAGAAGGTATAGACGAGCTTGGCCAGCTCTTCCTTTGTCACCATGCCGTCCTCAGAAGCCACCACGTTAGTGGCAATATTCTGGTCCTTGTCAGCAGGCCATGCCTCCAGTCGGATATTCTCGACAGTGACACCCTCGGGCAGCGTGCCCTGCTTCAGCGTGAACAGCTGGATGGCATCCTCGGTCATCGTGCCGAGGTCGATGTCCTCGGAAGCAGCAGCCGTCGGCGTAGCCTCGAAGCCTTCAATCGTGATAGCCTCCTCCTGTGGGTAGACGACGGGCTGAGCGTAGTCGTTGTGGCTCTCGTCGCAGGCGGTCAGTGACCAGCCTGCGATGACGAGCATCAGATATAATGATAACTTTTTCATAATTGTACTTGTTTTTAGCGTTTCTTCATTATTTCAGTTCACCAGTGTCGTCAGAGAAGTTGAAGTACACCTTCTGGCCAACGTTACCGTTGACGCGCTCCTGGTCGCCACCAGCACCACGATAGACAATCTTTCCGCTGAAGACGAAGAACTCAGACTTCCACCAGTCGTTGTTCTTGATCTTGACGTAGGCACGCGTACCACCGTCACCGTCGACAGGACTGGTCAGGGCAGGCGAGACGAACGAACCCTTCATGGTGGTAGGTGTCTCGAACTTCACATACTCTGCGTACTCTTCGCGCAGTAATGATTCATTCCAGCAGTTGGCTGTCATGCCCGTCTCGGGATCGTCCTTGCCCAGGATACCTACCTCGGGGTTGACAATGCTCGTACCGATGAGCCATACCTCTGCAGGCTGGAAGCTGAATGTGAGCTGCATGGCGCGCTTGTCGTTGTCGACAGCAGCGTCAATGACCATGATGTACCAGCCAGGAGTGGTGGCCGTAAGCTTACCATTCTCGTCGACGTTAAAGCCTGCGGTCTTGCAGCTGTAGGTCGTCGTGATGTAGTCGTCGGCATAGTCGGCAGCACTCTTGTTCGGGCTGGTCAGGATGCCGTCGCCGTCAATCCAGACAATGCGCCAGTGGGTGTTCGGGGCACTGTTGACAGGTGTAGAAGGAACGGCCTTCTCCCAGTCGTTGTCGGTGAAGTTACCGCAGACGTACAGCGGGTTAGGCATTTCGACGTCGGGCAGTGCGAACTTCGTCCTCACGTTGTTCAGCTTGATGACGTTTGAGAGCGTCTCAGAACCCTCGACACCGTCAATGTATGCACGGATGCGCATATAGATGGGAGATTCGACGGGGAACTGGTCCTGCTTCATGTTCAGCTTGTCGAGAGCCTGCTTGGTGGTGGCAATGGCCAACTCCTTGCCGGGAACAACCATCCTATTATTAGAATAGGTAGAGGGCAGTTCGTTGGGGCGTGTCATGTCCTCGTCCATCGACAGCTGTACCACATAGGTGACGGTAGCGGGGAATCCATAGTTGGGAGCCGTGCAGGTAAACACGATGGAGTCGGTGTACTCCAGATCGTAGGTACCGCCGGCGAATATCGGGGTGTTCAGCTGGATGGGATCCTGAGCCTTCGACAAGTCCAGCTTGGGATTGTCGTCACGGTCTGCATCGCAGGCAGTGAAGAGCAGGGCGCCCATCAGCAGTGAAGCCAGAAAACTTAACTTTTTCATATCTGTTTGTTTTTAGGGTTGCTTATTTGTAATTCGGCTTGATGTTGGGGTTGGCATTCAACTCACTGTCAGGAATGGGGAAGATGTTGAAGCGCTTGTCAATAGGCGTACCAGTCTGTGAGCCGCCCATCCATTCCCAGATGTATTCGCTCTGTCCGGCATAGCGGTTCCAGCGGACAAGTACCATGCGGCGCATGCCCTCGAAACCAAACTCACGCGACCACTCCTTGAAGATGTCCTCGAGTGATACCTTTGTCAGTGCTTCTGCACCGATGCCGTCGTATTTGTTTCCAGTTTTGACGTTGGCACGTTTTCTCAGAGCCTTGATACGCTCAATACCTTCTGTGGTACATTCGCCGTTGTTGAGGCGTGCGTCGCACTCAGCAGAGATAAGGTAAGCCTCAGCCAGTCGGAGGATGGGGTAGTCGGTGTCGACAAACTGTCCGCCGCTGTGGTGGCCAGAAGTGCCGTCAGCGTGGATGTTGTTGTACTTCATGTAGATGAGTCCCTGATTCTTGTCGTCTTCCTTCTGGATGCTGACCTTTTGGGTGCTGGTGTAGAAGATGGCACGGTCGTCACCGACGCCACGAACCACTTGCCAAGGTACGCCTAACGTGACAGTGTTGTCAGTAACCTTGTCGCCGAAGAATACCTTTGCGAAGTCCTTGCGGGCACGCAGACCGATGTCCCACGACTCCGTGGTGCCGTAGCCGGTAACGGTTGCTGCCAGTGTGCCAGCAGTCTCGGGGTCAGTGTCGCTGCCATAGAGATGCTCCATCTTCATGGTCTCTGCCGCAGGTGCAGCAATCATGAACAACGAGCCGCCCCAAGTCTGCGTCAGCTCACCGTCGTGCAGGGCAGGGAGGATAATCTCGTTCTGGGCACCATTGGTGTCGTTGTCGCCCATGAACAGCAGCTGGTAGGCGCTGAATCCTGCCTTACCCTCAGTGCAGAGCTTGTAGCTGGTGCCGATGGTCTGGTCGGCATACTTCTTGGCATCAGCCCAGCGGGCAGTACCCGTGTACACCTCAGCATTAACATACATGCGGGCCAGCAGCAGCATGCCGGCAGCCTTGTCGGCACGTCCGTACTCGACGCTCTTGGCTTCGCCAAGCAGCTCGTCGCCCTCACCCTCGCCGATGATGTCCTTCAGCTCGCTCTCCAAGAACAGGAAAAGGTCGGCACGCTGAATCTGGGGAGCATTCTCGCTCGACAGCTTGGTCAGGAATGGCGGGTTGGCATAGAGGTCCATCAGATAGAAGTAGTGCAGAGCACGCATGAAACGAGCCTCGGCACGCTTCTGCTTGGTGGCGGCATCGCCGCCGTTGGCATTCTCAAGATAGAAGTTACAAAGTGTGACACCAAACATCAGTCGGTAGTAGAGTGCCTTGATCATGACGTTCGAGTTGGTCCATGTGTTGCGGTTCAACTCGGGCATGCCCGGGTCGTTCCACCAGCAGTGGCCCTCGTCGGTGGTCAGCACGTTGAGGTTCCAGATGAGTCGCGTCATGTTCGACGTACCCTCGTCGATATCGTCCAGGTCGCTGTCGCCGTTAGGACCTACCTGGCCCGTGAGCACCAGATTACCGTAAATCTTGTTGAAGATGTAGTCTTCGTTGAAGTCTGAGACCTCCTGCGGGTTGATGTTGTCTACCTCCAGGTCCTTCACACAAGAGGTGCAGAAGGTGGCTCCGACAAACATGGCAACCGGTAATATATATTTCAGTTTCATAGCTTTTACTTTTATACCTTTTTATTTATTTACCTTTTCTCAGAAATTCAGACTTACACCAACGATAGTAGTCATAGGACGGGGATAGATGTCGCCGTCGACACCGCTGGCCACCTCAGGATCAATACCCGAGTAGTTGGTGATGGTCCACACGTTCTGAACTGTAGCATAGACACGTCCGCTCAGCGGAGCACCGAAGAGCTTCTCGAAGGAGTAGCCCAGCGTGATGTTGTCTAACTTCAGGAAGGAAGCGTTCTCGACGAAGTAGTCGGAAGCATACTGCTGCTGTGAGACGTTGGTAAAGCCACGCTGTACAGAGGCAAGACGGAGGTTGCTGAGGTTACCGTTGGTATAGACGGCACCCGAACCGACATTGCTGGAGCCAGAGGCTGTGCTGTTGAACATGTAGTTGCCGAGGCTGGCACGCATCGAGAAACCGAGGTCCCAGTTCTTGTACTGCAACTTCGACGACAGACCCATCAGCACGTCAGCTGCCGGCTTGTAGTAGTAGTAGCGGTCGCCACCGTCGAGGTAGCCATTGCCGTTACGGTCGACAAAGGTGTTGAGAATGGGCTTGCCGTTCTGGTCGTACACCTGTTGGTAGACGTGGAAGGCACTGACCGGCTTGCCGACGGTATGAGCCTGGACGTTGCCGCCAGTACCCGTCAGACCGCCGCCAGTCTCGATGAAGTAGTCCTCTTCGTCGCTACCGATGAGCTTGTCGATCTCGTTGTGGTTGTAGGTGAAGTTGTAGCTGACCTCCCAGCGCCAGTCCTTAGTCTGGATGGGGCGGACGGTGGTCATAAACTCGAAACCGGTGTTGTGCAGCGAACCGATGTTCGAGGTTACCTTGTTGCGGAAGTTGGAGCCTGCAGCCACGAAGACGGTGTTAATCAGGTCGGTAGTCTTGCGGTAGTACCAGTCGAAGGTAAACTCAACGCGGTTGTTCCAGAACGCCAAGTCGAGACCGGCATTCCATGTGGTGGTCTTCTCCCAAGTCAGCTGGGGATTGTAAGCCTGGGGACGATAGGTGCTGCCATCGCCAAGCACGGGGTACATGGCATGGGTGTTGCTGTTGGGCTTAAAGACAGGGATGTAGGTGTAGTCGCCGATACCTTCCTGCTGACCGGTGAGACCCCATCCGAGACGTAACTTAGCATCACTCAGGAAGTTGACGTTCTTCAGGAACGGCTCTTCCTTCATGCGCCATGCCAATGCCAGTGCGGGGAAGTAGCCCCACTGCTGGTTCTTGTTGCCAGGCATCCAGTTGAAGCGTGAGGAACCATCAGCACGCAGTGTGAAGGTCAGCATGTAGCGGTCCATCAGCGAATAGTTCAGACGTCCGAAGAATGACACGAGGTAGTTCTCGGTCTCATACTTCGTGATGGTGCCCAGTTCGTCAGGATCCTCGTGGTGAGTACCCTCTTCATATTTGGTGTTGTTGGCAGGGTAGGTGCCATAGCCGTACCAGTTGGTCTTCTTGTGGAAGTGCTGCCACTCGTAACCGGCCATGATGTCGAAGTGGTGGTCCTTGCCGAAGTCCTTCATGTACTGAGCGTACAGCGAGAGCTGCAGGTTGTACGTGTCGGAGGTGTTCCAGCCGTTGTAGCCATAGTAGTAGGCAGCAGTAGAATAGCGGCTGCGGTTGTACCACTGCTTACCTGTGGAGACATCCATGGCGGCATTCATGTGCAGGTGCAGGTCCTCGAAACCGTGGATAGAGTAGTCTGCTTCGATGTTGCCAATGAACGTCTTGGACGTGGCGTGACTGTCGTTCTGGTTCAGTGTGGCCACCGGGTTCGATGTGCCTTTCTGCATGTACAGCCAGTCGGCAGCGCCTTCGTAGGCAGCTGAAGTGAAACTCTGAACATAACCTCCGAAGTAGTCTTTATAAATAGGATAGTCGCTACGGACTGCCTTGGTGGGATCCATGGAGACGGCTGCGCCTACCACACCATCGGGGTAGTGGTTCTTGGCGATCATGCCTTTACCGTTCAAGTTCAGTTTCAGATGGTCTTTCAGCAGTGAGGGTGAGAGGTTGAAACTGGCGGTGTAACGCTCGAACTTAGAGGTCTTGATGATACCCTGGTTGTTGGTGTATCCCAACGATACGCGATAGGGCATGTTCTTCAGACCGCCCGACATAGTCAGGTTGTGGTCCGTCGAGACTGCCGTGCGGAATATCTGGTCCTGCCAGTCCGTGTTGGCATACTGCTTATTGCCTTCTGCATCGTAGTAACCCAGTGCGTTGTAGGCATCGCTATCCTCACCATAGAGGTCCTTGATGAAACTCATCAGCTGGGGACCGTTAAGCACGTCGGTGGTCTTTTTCTTGGTGGCGATGGAGACGTTGCCGTTGTAGTTGAAGGTCGGCTTCTGACCGGAACGGCCCTTCTTGGTAGTGATGATAATCACACCGTTAGAAGCGCGGCTACCATAAATAGCGGTAGCTGAAGCGTCCTTCAGCACGGTGAACGACTCAATATCGTTCGGGTTGACCATTGAGAGAGGGTTGGCAAGACCCTGCACGCCGTAGTTGTCCATAGCCAGACCGTCGATGACAATCAACGGGTCGTTAGAAGCGTTCAGTGACGAACCGCCACGGATACGAATCTGTGCACCACCGCCAGGGGTACCATCGCCGGCAATCACACTCACACCGGCAATCTTACCGCTGATCATGTCCTGGGCATTGACGTTCAGACCGTGGTTCTTCTCGTCTGGCTTAATGGCCGTTACCGAACCGGTCAGGTCGCTCTTTCTTGCTCGTCCGTAACCGATGACCACCACATTCTCCAGTACTGTGGCGTCGTCTTTCAGCGTTACCTCAATGTTGGGCGCAGCCTTGACGGTTTCCGTCTGGCAACCTACATACGAGATGGAGATGTCGGCTCCTTGGGGTGCTGACAGTGCAAAGTTACCGTCGAAGTCGGTGACGGTGGCAGTCTGTGTTCCTACCACACGCACGGTAGCGCCGATGATAGGTTCACCCTGAGCATCCTTAACATGGCCTTTTACGTTGATTTGCGCAAAGGCTCCTACCGTGAGGAAGAGTCCAAACATGAGGACAAGCATCCTAAACGGGATTTTAATGTTTACCTGCTTCATCATTAAATTTTTAAAGTTAGTATTATTTGTTAGTTATTTCAAGTTACAAGAATATTTGATTTAAATCAAGTGCAAAAGTAGATATATTTTTGGTATGTTAATACTTTTTCATGCTTAAATGCGTTATCTTATATGTGCAAACGTTTGCATTACTGATTCTTCATAAAAAATAAGGATATAAAGCACCGAATAAAACTTTTCAATAACTTTGCACCAAGGAAACTAAAAACGTAACTAAAATCTGCCTGATGAAAGAGTATTCTCCGTTGACAATGAAGGACATTGCTCGAGAGTTTGGTATCTCGGTAGCAACAGTGTCACGTGCTTTGAAGGATTCGCCACGTATCTCTGCCGAGCGTCGGGCGGCTATCCAGCAATATGCTCGTGAGCACAACTTCACGCCTAATGTGCTGGCAGAGTCGTTACGCTATTCACGCATCCAGCCTCAGAAGGTCATTGGTGTCATCATTCCCGAGTTTACACACTTCTATTTCATGTCAGTGCTTTCTGGCATAGAGGAAGAGGCGCTGGCCCGCGGCTATCGTATCATGGTTGCCCAGAGCAATGAGCAATACGAGCGTGAGGCACGCATCTGCCAGTCGTTCTTTGAGAACAAGGTGTGTGGTGTCATTGTCTCGCAGGCAAAGGATACCAAGCAGTTCGATCATTTCCAACGGCTGATCGATGCCGGTCTGTCGTTGGTGTTCTATGACAGGATATGTACGGGTATCAATGCCAGCCGCGTCGTGGTAGACGACTATATGGGAGCCTACAATGCCGTTTCCTACCTGATTGAGACTGGGTGTAGCCGTATTGCCTTCTATGGCTCGGCCATGAATCTGGAAATCTCGAAGAACCGTTTCAATGGCTACAAGGATGCCCTGCTGAAACATGGTGTTGGCTATGACCCTACGCTGACGTTCCAGTGTGACAACCGTACCGATGCTGAACTGATAACGCCCGACGTGCTCAGTAGTGATGATCATCCAGACGGTTTCTTTGCCATTAATGACGATACAGCCATTGGCATTCTCTATACAGCCAAACGCATGGGATTCAAAGTGCCCGAAGATGTCAGCATCTGTGGTTTTACCAACGGACAGCGAGCTGTAGCTTGCGACCCCATGCTGACCACCGTCGAGCAACGTGGAGTGAAGGTAGGGGAGGAGGCTGCCGACATCCTGATTTGTCAGGTCGAGGGCCTGATACCTCGTGAGAAAGCTGAGCGAAGGCTCGTTCGGACACGTCTGATCATCAGAGGGACAACGAGATAGAGTAACCAAAACAACAATAATAAAATGAAACAAAAACCCAATTTACCCTTTTGGAGCCTTTGGAACCTAAGCTTCGGTTTCTTCGGCGTGCAGATAGCATATGCCTTGCAGTCTGCCAACATCTCACGTATCTTTGCCACGCTGGGTGCAGACCCTCACTCGCTGAGCTACTTCTGGATATTGCCCCCGCTGATGGGTATTCTCGTACAGCCTATAGTAGGTACATTGAGTGACAAGACGTGGACACGCTTCGGCCGTCGTATACCTTATTTATTTATAGGAGCTACGGTAGCCGTGTTGGTGATGTGCCTGCTGCCAAACAGCGGCTCGTTTGGTCTGGCGGTCAGTGCCGCCATGATTTTCGGACTGATTGCCTTGATGTTCCTTGACACGAGCATCAATATGGCTATGCAGCCGTTCAAGATGCTGGTAGGTGACATGGTCAACGAAGAACAGAAAGCCAAGGCATACAGCATCCAGTCTTTTCTCTGCAATGCCGGTTCGGTGGTAGGATTCGTGTTCCCCTTCTTCTTCACTTGGATTGGTATCAGTAACGTGGCTGAAAAGGGTGTGGTGCCCGATTCCGTCATCTGGTCCTTCTACATTGGAGCAGCCATCCTCATCCTGTGTGTTATCTATACTACGTTGAAGGTGAAAGAGTGGAATCCGACAGACTATGCCGAGTACAACCCCGTGTCAGAAGAAAAGGAAGAGAGCGCCAACTGGCTCACATTGCTCAAGAATGCACCGTCGACATTCTGGAAGGTCGGACTGGTTCAGTTCTTTTGTTGGGCAGCATTCCTGTATATGTGGAACTATACCACTGGTGCACTGGCTGAGACAGTGTGGAACACTACCGATCCCTCCAGCGAGGCATTCCAGGAGGCAGGCAACTGGGTGGGTATCGTCTTTGCCGTACAGGCCGTGGGTTCTGTGGTCTGGGCTATGATACTACCGCAGTTCCGTAACATCAAGATGGCTTACAGCATCAGCCTTGTGCTGGGCGGTATAGGTTTTGCCATGGTGCCTTTCCTGCACGACCAGTATCTCCAGTTTGTTCCGTTCCTGCTCATCGGCTGTGCGTGGGCTGCCATGCTCGCCATGCCGTTCACCTTTGTCACCAACGCCTTGCAGGGCTATGGCCACATGGGTGCCTACCTGGGCTTGTTCAATGGCACCATTTGCATCCCTCAGATTGTTGCCGCGCTGTGTGGTGGTCTGGTGCTCTCGTTGATAGGCAGTCATCAGTCGTCGATGATGCTGGTGTCTGCGGTACTGCTCATCGTGGGTTCGATTTGTGTGACTGTTATCAAAGATAAGAAATAAATAACTAAACAGCATATCACTATGAAATTACTATTCAACGTTGAATATCACACCTCGTTCGGCGAGGACTTGGTGCTGAATCTCCTCTCTGTCACCGATGCATCGAAGGTTTCCCAGCACAAGATGTCGACTCTTGACGGCATCCACTGGTTTGTAGAACTCACCAAGGCTTACGAGCCTGGCACGTCAGTGAAATACTATTACAGCGTCATGTGTGGCGATGAGGTAGTACGCTATGAATGGCTTGTCGAGCCGCACCGCCTTGAAATCGTTGGTGCCAAAGCAGTCAATTATACGGTGTACGACCATTGGATAGACATTCCTGAGGATGCCTATATGTATAGTTCGGCAATCACCGAGTGTGTGATGGCCCGTGAGCGTAAGCCGGGTAAAGTGACAGACTTTCACCGCGTGGTTTCCCTGAAGGTACGTGCCCCCCAGCTGAGGGTAGGCGAGAGGCTGGCCATCGTGGGTGAACCCCAGATGCTGGGAGCCTGGGATATTCGGAAAGCGCTACCCATGACCGAGCATGATTGTAACGAGTGGATCGTCAGCCTTGATGCTGACAAGATGCCTGTCGGCCCCTTCGAGTTTAAGTTTATCATCCTGGACACTGAGCCAGACTATACGCCATTGTGGGAGCAGGGCAACAACCGTGTCGTCGACCTGCCTTTGCTGCAAGATGGTGATGCGGTGGTATATGAACTGCCTCAGGCTTTCTTCCCTGTCTATCCTTGGAAGGGTGCCGGCACCGTGGTTCCTATTTTCTCGCTGCGTAGCGAGGGGTCGTTTGGCGTAGGTGACTTTGGCGACCTGAAAATGATGATTGACTGGGTTGCCAAGACCAATCAGCGCTTCCTGCAGGTGCTGCCTATTTACGATACGAATATGACCGGCAAGTGGCAAGACTCCTATCCGTATAATTCCATCAGCATCTACGCCCTTCACCTTCAGTACACCGACTTCAGACAGTTGCCGGAGATCAAGGACAAGGAGACCAGGGACAAGTTTGAACAGCTGCGTCAGGAGCTGAACGCCCTTCCTCAGATAGACTATGAGCGCATGTTTGCCGCCAAGCTTGAATACCTGCAGGTGCTGTTCCGTCAGGAGTGGGCCTCGGTGAGCCGTCGTGCTTCCTATAAAGAGTTCTTCGAGCAGAACAAAGACTGGCTGGTACCATACGCTGCTTTTTGCTATTACCGCGACAAGTATGGAACGGCAGTATTCTCCGAGTGGCCTAAGGAAGCCACTGTGAAGGCCGTGAAGACGACCGACAAGGCTGTACAGTTCTGGTATTATGTCCAGTACAACCTTGACCAGCAGATGCATGCCGCTCATGAGTATGCCCGCCAGCATCGTGTTGTCCTGAAGGGTGACATCCCCATTGGTATCAGCCGCGACGGTGTGGAGGCATGGGTCGAGCCAAAGTACTTCAACTTGAACGGACAGGCCGGTGCTCCCCCCGATCCTTTCTCCGCTGACGGTCAGAACTGGGGGTTCCCCACCTACAACTGGGACGAGATGCTGAAGGACGGTTGTCAGTGGTGGGTACGTCGGTTCCGCAAGATGGCTCAGTTCTTTGATGCCTACCGTATAGACCATGTGCTGGGCTTCTTCCGTATTTGGGAGATTCCTGTTCCCGAGAAGTCCGGTCTGGAAGGTCAGTTTGCCCCAGCCCTTGGATTGAGCCGTGAAGAGATAGAGGCCTACGGCATCCACGGTCACGACGACCTGTTCCTTGTTGACCACAAGCGCAGCGATCGCTGGCATCCGCGTATTGCCGTACAGTATCAGGAACCTTACCAGCGGCTCGATGAGGGCGAGAAGTACAACTTCAACCGTTTGTACAACGACTACTTCTATCGCCGCAACAACCAGTTCTGGTATCAGGAGGCCATGAAGAAGCTACCGCGGCTGACGCAGGCCACACGCATGCTCTGCTGTGCAGAAGACCTTGGCATGGTGCCCGACTGCGTGCCCTGGGTCATGAATGAGCTACGCATCCTGAGCCTTGAGATACAGACCATGCCCAAGGATCCCAGCACCCGTTTTGGCAAACTGTCGCACAATCCCTATCGCAGCGTGTGCACCTTCTCTACCCATGACATGCCGACTCTGCGCCAGTGGTGGGACGAAGACAACGAACAGACGCAGGCTTACTTCAACGGTCCATTGCGTCGTAGCGGCGATGCGCCTCACCCGCTGCCTGGATGGCTGGCCAAGGACATCGTGAGCCGCCAGCTCACATCGCCCTCTATGCTCTGCCTGCTGTCACTCCAAGACTGGCTCAGCATTGACGAGAAACTGCGGCTGCCCGACCAGAATGCCGAGCGTATCAATATTCCTGCCAATCCCCGCCACTACTGGCGCTACCGTATGCACCTCTCCATCGAGCAGCTGATGCGGGCCGACGAATTTAACGAGACTGTCCGCACCATGATTTCGCAGAGCGGTCGTAAATAAGTATTATCATATGAAACGAACTAAACTATTACTTGCAGTATTGTTGCCATTGACGATGGCAGCCACCGAGGTGAAGTCGCCTAATGGTCAGGTCGTACTGAACTTCAACGTAGAGGGTGGTCGTCCTACCTATACCTTATCATATAAAGGCAGGGAGGTCGTACGCCCCTCACACCTTGGCCTCGAACTGGCCAGGGACAAGCATGCGTCAATGGGTCAAAACGAGCGTGACCTGATGGATGGCTTCACGCTGGCTGACGAGCAGACCTCCACTTTCGACGAGACATGGCAACCCGTGTGGGGTGAGACGCGCGATATCCGCAATCACTACAACGAGTATGTGGCCACCCTGTCGCAACAGTGGCTTGAGCAGGTCAAGAGCACCCGTCCCGGCATGCAGCTGCAGCCCCGCCGTCATCAGCGCACCATTCTCATCCGTTTCCGTGTCTATGACGACGGCATCGGCTTCCGCTATGAGTTTCCTCAGCAGAAGGACCTGAACTATTTCCTTATCAAGGACGAACGGTCTGAGTTTTCCATGACGGGCGACCATACTGCATGGTGGCTGCCGGGCGACTACGATACCCAGGAGCAGGAGACGCAAGAGACAAAGCTCTCGGAGATTCGCGGACGTATGCAGCAGGCCGTCAACTGGGGTAACTCCTCGGTGGCCGTCTTCTCTGAAACGGGCGTACAGACCTCCCTGCAGATGAAGACACAGGACGGGCTGTATATCAACATTCACGAGGCAGCGTGTGCTGACTACGCCACCATGCACCTGGAACTGGTAGATGCCGAGACCAAGGCGCTCACCACTCGGCTTGGCGGCAACAGCAATGCCTATACGCCCAATCCTCAGCCCTCTGAATACCCTCTGCCACAGCTGTTTACCTTTGTCAGCCATCTGACGCCAGATGCTACAGGCCTTAAGGGAGCCATGCAGACACCCTGTGAGACGCCGTGGCGCACCGTCATGGTCAGCGACGACGCTCGCGACATGCTGTCGAGCAACCTCATCCTGAACCTTAACGAGCCTTGTGCCCTCGACGATGTGAGTTGGATTCATCCCACGAAGTACTGCGGCGTGTGGTGGGAGATGATTGTCGGCAAGTCCAGTTGGAACTACACTGATGAATTCCCCAGCATCAAACTTGACCAGATAGACTGGCAGAAGGTGAAGCCCAACGGTCGCCATGCTGCCAACAACGAGAAGGTGAAACGCTACATCGACTTTGCTGCCAAGAACGGACTGGACGAGGTGCTCGTCGAGGGATGGAACGTTGGTTGGGAGGATTGGGCCAACATGTGGAAGCGCGATGTGTTTGACTTCCAGACTCCTTATCCCGACTTCGACATCAAGATGCTCAACGACTATGCCCACTCCAAGGGTGTGAAACTGCTGATGCACCATGAGACCAGTAGCTCCACCCAGAACTACGAGCGGCACATGGAGAAGGCTTTCCAACTGATGAACAAGTACGGTTACGATGCCGTGAAGACGGGCTACGTTGGCGACATCATCCCACGTGGCGACCACCACTACTCGCAGTCGATGAACAACCACTACCTGTATGTCGTCAAGGAGGCTGCCAAGCACCACATCATGGTCAATGCCCACGAGGCCACACGTCCCACTGGTCTCTGCCGTACCTATCCTAACCTTGTCGGCAATGAGTCGGCACGCGGCACGGAGTATGAGGCCTTTGGCGGTTCGCGCCCTGACCACACGTGCATCCTGCCCTTTACCCGCCTGCAGGGTGGCCCGATGGACTATACGCCGGGCATCTTTGTCACCAAGCTGTCGAAGTGGAGCGACAATCCCTCGTGGGCACGCATCACGCTGGCTGGTTCGCTGGCCCTCTACCTGACGATGTATTCACCGCTGCAGATGGCTGCCGACCTGCCAGAAAACTATGAGCAGTTCGACGATGCCTTCCAGTTTATCCGCGACGTGGCTTGTGACTGGGATGAGAGCATCTACCTCGAAGCCGAGCCAGCCGATTATATCACGGTGGCTCGCAAGGCTAAAGGTACCGACAACTGGTTTGTGGGTGGCAAGTGCGACGAGAACGGACATGAGGCTGTGGTGAAGCTCGACTTCCTCGACAAGGGACGTAAGTACGACTGTACCATCTATGCCGACGCCAAGGATGCTCACTACGAGACCAATCCGCAGGCATACGTCATCACCAAGAAAACTGTCAAGGCCGGGCAGACACTGAAGTTGAAGGAAGCTCCTGGAGGTGGCTTTGCAGTGTCGCTGATAGCACAGTAGCAATAGGCTTTTTTTACTGTGGATGGCGCTTCCGCTTATAGCACTGCTGGAAGTCGCACAGCCCGCAGGTATATTCCAGTCGGCGGACATGTTGGCCAATGCCAATGAGTCCGCTGACTGACTTGATGGGGGTCATGAGCGACGAGTCGTTCAGGCTGACACCGCATGTCTGGCCGCCGAACTGTGCAAACAACAGCTGCTGCTGGCTGACGTGCCAACCACAATAGCCTGGTGAGAAACGGTTGGTATGGTGCCAGCCAAGTTTGTCGATGCTTTCCTGCAGCATGTCTTCCATCCTGTCGGCACATTTCTCGGCGATGACACTGCCCAATGCGTCGGCAATGAACACGCGTACCATGTCGCCCTCCCGTGTCAGCTGTTGCTGTAGCGTCTCATACTCCCGTCCACAGGTGGCAATAAACAATGCGTAGGCTTCCGAGCCTTGCAGCTGGCGCCCGATGATGCGGCCTATTTCAAAAGGCGGCAGCTGGCTTACCACTTGGAAGCAGAACTGCGGGCGGAGCATCGTGCGTACCTTATCTATTATAATAAGCGTCTCTTGCTGTGTAGCCTCGTCGGGTGTCGTACCGTGATAGCCCATCTGCTCGTAAATGTCTGCAGGGGTTATCTTCAGGTCGTTGTATGTCAGCGTCTTTTGTGTCATCGCCACTCCTTCAGTGTCTTTTGTGTCATTGCCACTCCTTCAGTGCCTCGTAGAACGCCTCGATGTTCTCAGTAGGCGTGTGGGGCGGGGTGTCGCAGCCACTGGAGATTACGAAGTTAGGGTAGGGGCGCATGGCGTCGAGCAGCGAGCGGACCGTCTGGCGCATCATGTCGGGTGTGCCGTCCTTGAACACCGATACGGGGTCGATGTTACCCATGGCCAGTGCTGTAGACGGCACGTCACGGATGACCTCCTCCATGCGGCACTTGTTGCCGAAGTGGTAGGCAGCGGCTCCCGTTTCCACCATGGCTTTGGTGCAGTGCCCCGTGTTGCCACAGTTGTGTAGCACGACGATGAATGTCTCGTCCTGCACTTGTTGTACGATGCGTTTCACATACTGTGACGAGAACGTGCTGCAGTCGTCGTTCGACAGCAGGCCGGCAGCCGGCTCAGCCATCATGACGCCGTTGGCACCAGTCATTTTCAGCGCCTGACAATATTTCAAGATAAATGCCGTACACTTTTCCAGTAGCTGGTGGGCAGCGGCAGGATGCTCGTAGATGAGCACCATAATCTCCGACATGTCGTAGAGCCTGCCTGCCAGTGAGAACGGACCGATGCAGCCTGCCAGTACAGGACGGTCGCTGATGGCCTCGGCTGCCAGCAGGTTGGCTTTCAGGTACTGGGGTATGCGCCCAGCCTTCAGCGATGGCACTGTCAGTCGGCTGATGCTCTCAACGTCAGGTAGCAGGCGCCCTGTGATGGCGGGTACTGCATCGTCGCTGAACACCACCTTGGCTCCGAACGCTTCAGCCTCCGTCGTCAGGTCCATGATGGTGCATGCAGCAGCCGAAGGGTACTGCCTTGCCAGCTGTATCACAGCCTCGGCATGTATCCTGCCGTCACCGACAGCCTCACGTACCGTATGGCCGTTCTGCTCAATGCCCGGGTGAGTCATTACAGGAACAGCCGCCACCTCCTTTTGCTGGATGATGGCGGCTGTCCATTGTAGCATGTTGATGCTCATAGTGTCATCTTACGACTTTCTTGCCATTCTGGATGTAGAGACCCTTGCCGTTGCCATTGACACGACGGCCGTTCAGGTCGTAAACGGAACCGTCACCCTGCTCGTCGCTGATAGCTGTGCGGATGGCTGTGACCTCGCCCATGCTGACGTGCTTGATCTCCAGCTTGCCAGCGGTTGCCGACTGCTGTTCCCAGCTGAAGCCGCAACGGGTGGGCAGGAACGACTGCTCGCCGTTGGTGCGAGTCAGGACGCTCTCCAGGATGGCCTTGTCCTGCTTGGCGGGAATGCCGTAGAGTCCGTCTTTAGTGCGCAGGTTCCAGCTGCTACCGAAAGCCACCTGGTTGCCGTTGTCGTCGGTCATGCGAATGGTCTTCACCTCCGTGTCAAAGCCATTAGCCTCCGTGTTCTTGGCACGCAGGTACTGGGCTTTGGGCGAATAGATAAGGTAGGGTACACCAGCCTCGATGCCCTCCGTCGTGCAGTCCACGAAGAGGAGGCTCAGCACGTTACCGTCCTGGCGGATGGCAGCCAGCCGCTCCACCTTGACGCCTGCAGCAGCACTCTCCAGCTGGTTAGCGTCCAGCGACATGGGCAGACACAGCGTGTTGTAGCCGGCAAAGAGGTAGCGGTTCACCTGCACCGTCTGCTCGGTGTTCACCACTTGTTCTACCTTCAGCGTCTGTGCTTCAGTATAGAGGTTCTTCACTCTGTTCTGTGCGAGAACATTCTGGCTGCTCATCAGTGCAGCGACAGTCATCATGAGTACAAACTGTTTCATAAGCGTATTGTTTTTGGTTCGTTGTCTGCTGCAAAGATACGAACTTCTTCTGACACTTCCAAATTTTTCCCTGCTTTTTTCTCCTTTATCTGTTTTGTATCCATTTCCTGCGTCTCCGAAAAACAGTGTGCTTGCATAGGAAGAGGTAACTATGTTTACCTTGCTACATCGACCAGCAATAGTACTGCCTATACGTAAGCGTATTCGCTTTGACGCCTGGCAGCCCTCCCGACAAGTATGTAGCTTTGCAGTAGGTGAAGGGTCACTTTAGCTTTATTATAGTCTGAAAACAAAAATTGGGAAACCCTTCACCAACGGTGTAATGCCGTATAACACAGGTGCTTACGGTGAAGGGTTTGTGCCGTGTGGTTTTACATCGTAACTTTGAGAACATTGCACGGGAAAAAATGCACTTCACTGGTCTTGACATCCAAAAAAATGTCGTCGTGAGTGGCCCACTCAGCTCTGTGAGTGGCCTTCTCAATTCCGTGAGTGGCCTTCTCAATTCCGTGAGTGGCATAGTTGCGATCGTAACAGGCCTGCTCATTGAAATTACTCCCAGAGTAAAATCAGATATGCATTAAGTAAATGCAAAAATCCATGAAGTAATTTCAGAAATTCATTGCATTTCTGGAACACTCCACAGCATCTCCCTGAAAATGTCCTGCCTATTGGGACGTTCCAACAACCCTTCACCGTATCTTACTGTTATATTGTGTTTTATGAGCTTGGTGAAGGGTTTTTATCTTTTGAAATTTCGGCGTGAAAAATCTATCTTCACGCCGTTGTTGGCCATCTCTGTCGGAAATGATTT
>CAMJWJ010000043.1 GCA_946409435.1 uncultured Prevotella sp.
TGGGAAGTGTGGGAAGTGTGGGTTCTTTTTTCCTTTCCCTACTATATACGCACGCACGCGTGTAAAGGGTGACGCAACACCGAAGTCAGAAAATGTTGGAAGACGATGTCTAAATCAGTTTAATTTCATGTTTCCCGCAGCCTTATGCAATCTATCAAAGATTATATCCAATTTTACGGAATATGCTTGTATGAAAAAATCATAAAAAAATGAATTATTAGGTAGAAGTTTGTAGAAAAGGTATTAACTTTGCTCCCATTACGGAAATTCATGCAGCGTGTAGACGGCCGTAGCCGGGGCGCGCTGTAACAAAATAAGCAAATCGATGGACATCAAGAAAACATGCTTGCTGATGCTGCTGGCGGTCACGCTGCCTGTCGGCGCATGGATGCCGCAACAGCCTGCAGCGGATGCCAATGAGGCCAGTGAGCAACTGAAGCAGTGGGTGAAGAACATGGTCATGTTCAACTACATGTTCCCACAGGAGAAAGTGTACGTACACCTCGACAATACCGGTTATTTTCAGGGCGAGACCATCTGGCTGAAGGCTTACGTGCTGCGTGCCGACCTGAACCGTTGGACCAACATGAGCCAGGTGCTCTACGTAGACCTGGTGACGCCGTCAGGCGAGGTCTTTACTACCCGTAAGCTGCCCATCCGCAACGGTATGGCCGAAGGGTCGATAGCTTTGGAGGGTTTCATGAACAGCGGGTTCTACGAGGTGAGGGCCTACACCCGCTACATGGCCAACTTCGACAGTCATACGGCCTTCTCGCGCGTCATCCCCATATTTAAAAAGCCCTTGAAGGATGGCGACTATTCGCAGGCCAGCATCGACCAGACCGACTACCGCAGTCTGCACCCCCAGCTCCGCGAGGAGGCTGAGCGGCTGAAACCCCATGGCGGCGTAGGTGTGCGCTTCTTTCCCGAGGGCGGCCGTACGCTCGTTGGTCAGTCGTGCCGCGTGGCCGTCGAGGTCGTCGACAAGCAGGGCCGTGCCGTCAGCACCCGTTGCCGGCTGATGCAACAGCAGAAGGAGGTCGCCGTAGTGACCACCGACACCCACGGCCGTGGCTATGTAACCTATACACCAACCATGCAGGATGACGCAAACCTGCTGGTGGACAACCAAGAGGGTGGGGCACTGCGTTTCCCGCTGCCCCAACCGTCGTCCTCCGGTGTCACGCTCAATGTTGACGTCATGTCTGACGAGCAGGTCGACGTGACCGTACGTGCCACTGCCGACCAACAGGCCGAGCCTGTCGGGCTGGTGCTGATGAGCCGTGGCAACGTGAAGGCGTTCGATGCCGTGAAGGCTGACGGCGGCACGTACCACAAGGCCTTCCCGCGTAAAGACCTTACCGACGGCGTCAACCGCGTGCTGCTCATCAGTCAGCAGGGCCAGTTGCTGGCCGACCGCCTGTTCTTCGTCTTTCCGCGTCAGGGCATCGACACCATTGCCTTCACTGCCGAGGGTCAGCAGCTGCGCCCCGGCCAGAAGACGACTATCGAGGCCGTCACCCGTCCGAAGAGCGTCTTCTCCATCGCCATACGCGACTACGATACCGATGCCAACGGTCCACTGCAGCGTGCCGACACGTGGCTGCTGCTGTCGTCGGAGCTGCGTGGCTACATTGCCGATGCCGAGTACTACATGGAGAGCGACGACCCTGTGCACCGACGTGCCACCGACCTGCTGATGATGGTACAGGGTTGGCACCGCTATAACGTCAGCCAGATGTTGGCTGGCCAGCGCCCCGAGGCAGATGAGCCGTTAGAGGATGGGCTGTACATCATGGGCCGGCTGCTGCCCATCAACAAGCGAAAGAAGAATGCCGTCGACAGCGTCGACCTGAGCGTCAGGCTGTACAATACCCAAGGGCAGGTGCTCAAGGGTGAGGCCAAGAGCGACTCCGTCGGACGTTTCGCTTTCAAGATACCTGATGCCGACGGCATGTGGCGCATGAACATCAAGACCACCCGTGCCGGCGAGCCGCGCAACTACTATGTCAGCCTGGACCGTCACCCCGCCTTGCAGGCCCGGCTCATCGACAGTCAGGAGCAGCAGCGTGTGCCGTTCACCACGTCGTCGGTCGACATTCCTGTTTCCCCCGACTTCGATAAGCTGTTGCCTATGGAGGTGCGCAACGTCCTGCTGAGCGAGGTGTACGTCCATGGCCGCAACCGCCTGGTGTACTGGAAGGACGAGAGCATCGGCTCTCGCACGGCCGGCATCTACTACGACTGTGCCCGTGAGGCCGAGCTGTTGGCCGATCAGGGCAAGGAGCCGCCGTCGTTGTTTCAGTGGCTGCAGGACCGCAACGAGTATTTCAAGGGCGACAATGACATCTCGTCGCTCGACTGGTTCACCAACGACGGTGACCGTCGCTACACGCTGCATGCCGTAGACGATGTCGACATGAGCTACAAGGGGCACCCTATCGTCTGGATACTCAACAACGATTTCTACGGTGTCACCCATGCTCCGAAAGGCACGTCGTACAACATGCTGACCAAACCGAGCATCATCGACTTCCCTGTTTTGCTTGACGACTTGAAGTCAATATACATCTCGGAAGACGAGAACATGCTCAAGTCGTATATCCTGGATGAACCCATGTCGCCGCTGACGTCACGCCACCCCGTGATGGTGTTTCTCTATACCGACGGTGTGACGTCGAAGCAGGAGAAAGGCGTGCGCAAGACCAATTTCGAGACCTTCTCCGTCGACAAGTACGACATGCCGGGCTACGCGGAGGTGCCGCCCGTCGTCGACTTCCGCCGTACCCTCTACTGGAACCCCACGGTAGTCACCGACGAGAATGGTCGCGCCAAGATAGAGTTCTATAATGGCGCAACCACTCATAAGATTAATATCTCTGCCGAGGGCATCGAGCCCAACGGGCAGGTCGTTGTGTACCGGCAGCCTGCCGGCCAGCGATGACGAAGTCAAATTGAACAAACAATCCGTTGTTGAAGAGAAATCCTTGTGTTTTGAAACACCCGCTTACTTCACCTTGGCCACTAGCTCAGCGGGGTATTTCGGCATAGCACCGTTCTGTGTGCATACGTAGGCCGACACCTCGACGGCAATGCGGTGAGCCTCCTCGATGGGCTTGCCGTTCAGCACAGCAGCACAGAAGGAACCCGTGAACGAGTCGCCGGCACCCACCGTGTCGGCCACCACTACCTTCGGCGTGGGCTGGAACGACTGCTTGCCATCGGCGGTAAACACATACGAGCCGTTGGTGCCACAGGTCAGCACAAGCATCTGCAGGTCGTACTCCTTCACAATCTGTTGGCACACCTTGGCGTCGTCAAGTTCCTTGTAGCCGAACATGTGGCTGACGACTACCAGTTCCTCGTCGTTGATCTTCAAAATGTTGCAGCGGCGGAACGAGTCTTCGAGCACCTCCTTCGAGAAGAACTGCTGGCGCAGGTTGATGTCGCAGATCTTCAGGCAGTCCTTCGGCGTGGCATCCAGGAACTTCTGGATGGTCTGTCGGCTGACGACGTTGCGCTGTGCCAGTGAACCGAAGCATACGGCCCGGCAGTTGCGGGCGGCTTCTTCAATCTCGGCATTGAAGGGGATGTTGTCCCATGCCACGTTCTCCTTAATCTCGTATGTCGGTATGCCGTTGCCGGTCAGCGTGACCTGCACCGTACCCGTAGCATACGGTACGCGGGGCATGATGTAGTTCAGTCCGTTCTGCTTCAGGGCCTCGATGGTCTCGTCGGCCAGTTTGTCCTCGCCCAGCGCACTCACAGCCATCGTGTTCAGTCCGAACTGTCCTGCATGATAGGCAAAGTTAGCAGGTGCACCACCCAGTTTCTTTCCTTCGGGCAGCATGTCCCACAATGCCTCGCCCAGTCCAATAATCAGATTCTTCATATCATTCTTGTTTTTAATGTTTTACTTGCTTGATGAACGTAAACAGGTAGATGACACCAACGGCCATGACAGCCACGGCACCAGCCTGTCCCATGGCATCGCTCATGAAGCCCATGACGAGGGGGAATACCGTACCGCCGAAGAGGCCCATGATCATCAGGCCGCTGACCTCGTTCTGCTTCTCGGGCACGGAGAGCAGGGCTTCCGAGAAGGCCATCGAGAAGATGTTAGAGTTGCCGTAGCCTACCAGGGCGATGGCCGTATAGAGCATGGCCTTGCTCTCACCGCCGAACATCAGAGCCATCGAGGCAGCCATCAGGCAGACGCTGATGATAAAGAACCAGCGGGTCTTCATGACGCGTAGGAAGAACGACCCCGTCAGTGCACCGATGGTACGGAAGATGAAGTACAGCGAAGTAGCGAAGGCAGCATCGTTGAGCGTCATGCCGAGGCGCTCCATGAGCAGTTTCGGCGCCGTCGTGTTGGTACCCACGTCAATGCCTACGTGGCACATAATGGCCAGGAAGGACAGCAGCACGATGGGCTTGCCCAGCAGGCGCAGACAATCCATGAACGACGACGTCTTACCCTCGGTCATCTCCTCGTGAATCGGTGTAGCCCACAGCAGAGCCGTAGCCAGTATGCCTACTACGAAATAGACCAGGAACAGTACCCGCCAGTCGTAGCCGAAAGAGGGCATGACCTGGGTAGCGCCCCACATGGCAAGGTAGGGAGCGAGGAACGAGGCGATGGCTTTGACGAACTGTCCGAAGGTTAGTGTCGAGGCAAGGTTCTTGTCGCCGATGATGAGCATGGCCAGCGGGTTGATGCTGGTTTGCATCAGCGCATTGCCGATGCCTAAGAGCGAGAAGGCCACCAGCATGAGGCCGAAGGAATAGCCCAGCAGGGGGATGAACAGCGATACGACGGTCACTACGAGCGACAGCAGTACGGTTTTCTTACGTCCGATCTTGTTCATCAGCATGCCTGTCGGCACGGAGAAGATGAGGAACCAGAAGAATACCAGCGAGGGCAGCGTGTTGGCGATTGAGTCGCTCAGTGCCAGATCCTCCTTGACATAGTTTGATGCAATACCGACCAGATCTACGAATCCCATGCAGAAGAAGCACAGCATCACGGGAATCAGGTAGATGGATTTGTTTTTGTTGTCTGCCATAATATTCAATGTGAATTAGGAATTGTCAATGGTGAATGATGAATTATTTCTTAAAGTCGTAGATGACAGCTTTGCCACCTTTTACTTTAATGGTGTTATACGGTTCTGAGGGGAACACGAGGTTGGTCATGGCCATGCGGCCGTCAGCGTCGAACACCTCGATGCTGCAGCGGTCGATGAACAGGCGTAGTTGCTTCAGCTGGCCGTGCGTGGGAGCCACCGTCGTGCAGGGGAATGCCTCGCTGAAAGCGGTGTTGCCGCTTTTCGTGCGGTCCATGGTGAACTCCTGCTTGCGGGCGTCGTAGTGCATCACCACCTCCTCGCCCTTGGCGTTCTGTAGCGTAATGTCGGCCGACCCCTTCACGTTGACCACTATCTCGCAGGCCTCTGTGGGCTGCTTCACTGACTTGTCGCGCAGGCTGAGTATCTCTTCCGAAGGAGTGACACCACAATACGTCTCAGTGCCGTCGACAAAGAGGTCCAGCTCGCGGGCTATCGAGTTGGCCGAGCGGAACTGCTTGACGGGCCACTCGTTGGCGTACTGCCAGTTCGACATCCAGGCGATGGCCACGCGACGACCGTCGGGAGCGTTGTCGAACGTCACGGTGGCATAGTGGTCCTTGCCATAATCGAGCCACTTGGTCACCTCTGGGCGTGACTCGCAGGTGAACTTATGACCGTCGAAGTCGCCTACAAAGTACTGAGTTGCGGAGCCGCCGAAGATACCACCCGGGTTGATGTTGCAGACGAGCACCCACTTCTGCTGTCCCGTTCCACGGACTGGCAGGCGGAACAGGTCGGGGCATTCCCATACGCCACCGTGGCAGCCATATTCTGCACCGAAGCGGCTTTCCATCGTCCACTGTTTCAGGTTGGCTGACGAGAAGATCTGCATCTCCTGTCCCACAGCCAGAATCATGATCCAGCGGTGCGTCTGCTCGTGCCAGAATAGGTGCGGGTCGCGGAAGTCAGGTACGGCAGCCGTCAGCACGGGGTTGCCGCTGTATTTCTTGAACGTGCGTCCGTTGTCGGTGGAGTAGGCCATCGACTGCGTCTGGTGGTCACCGGCCGAGGTGTAGTAGGCGATGATGGCATTCTTGCCGAAGCCTGCCGTGTTGTCCTTGTCGACCACACACGAGCCGCTGAAGATGCTGCCCAGACCGTCGGGGGCAATGGCGATGGGCTGAGCCTCCCAGTGTATGAGGTCGCGGCTGGTAGAATGGCCCCACGTCATGTTCTCCCACTGCGAGCCATAGGGGTTGTACTGATAATAGAGATGCCACACACCATCCTTATAGAACATACCGTTGGGGTCGTTCATCCAGCCATAGGCCGGCGTGTGGTGGTAGATTGGGCGGAAGTGCTCACGGTTGGTCGTGTCGAACGTCTGCGAGTATTTCATTTCGCGCCAGCAGGCCAGTTCCGACAGCGCACCTTTCGTGCGGCGGTCGCCACGGAACAGGATGTCGAGCAGATGGCTGCCGTTCAGTTCCAGCGGCATGTAGTAGTCGACCTTGTCGACAGCCAGCCGTGCATTCAGCGTCTGTACGACGTTGTTGTCCTTGATTACGCGAACGTGGGCCATGTCGGCCTTCTCCTCCACAGGCAGTAGCAGGTAGTGCTGTCCCTGTTGCAGTTTGAGCATGGCGTGGCTGTCACCCAGAATGTCGGGGCGCTGTGCCTGAGCCATCGTGGCCGTCATGACGGCCAGCAGGGTTAATAGCAAATTTCTCATAGATGTTTTTTAATTGATGTTTTTAATGATTTTGTTTGCAAAGATAAGTGTTTTCTCTACTTATTTATATAAATAATGATACAAAACTTAATAAAAAACGTTCATCTTAACGTTTTTGTTAGTCGATGAACGTTTTTTGCTCTCTTTTTTTGCTGTCTCAAAGAAAATACTTACCTTTGTGGTGTTTTTTAGAATTGAAAACATGAGAAGACTACTGATATTCCTCATACCGACACTGCTCTGCCTGAGTTGCAGCCGTAGCGCTCCGAGCTATGTCGTTGGCGTGTCGCAGTGTTCGGAGGACATCTGGCGGGAGAAGCAGAATGCGGAACTTCGTATGGCTGCCTACATGAGGGGCGACGTGGAGCTGCGCTTTGCTGCGGCCTACGATAGTGATGCACGCCAGATACAGCAGATTGACAGTCTTGTAGCCACTGGTATCGACTTGCTCATCGTGGCTCCCAATCAGGTAGCCACCATCTCCCCTGCCATCGACCGTGCCTACGACAAGGGCATCCCCGTCATTGTCTTTGAACGTAAGACCAACTCGCAGAAATACACCGCCTTCATCTCTGCTGACAACTACGAGATGGGGCGCCAGATGGGCGAGTATATCGCCTCGGAGCTGCAGGGCAGGGGGCGTGTCATGGAGGTGATGGGACTGAAAGGCTCGTCGCCGGCCATCGAGCGTCATAACGGATTTGCCGATGCACTGAAGAACTACCCTGACATCAGCCTTGTGGCCACCCTTCAGGGCGACTGGACCGAGGAGAGTGCCGTCAAGGCTGTCTGTTCATACAAAGGAGATCTGAGCACCATTGATTACGTCTTTGGCCAGAACGACCGCATGGCTATGGGTGCCCGTCGGGCGTTGATTGCAAAGCCTGGGCTGGGCGGCAAGTTGCCCATGTTTTGTGGCATTGACGGTCTGCCTGGCGAGGATGGCGGCATCCGGCTGGTGCGCGACTCAGTGCTGGATGCTTCCTATATCTACCCGACCCACGGCGACCGTCTGTTGCAGCTGGCCGTTGACATCCTTGACGGCAAGCCATATAATAAGGAGACACGCCTGATGTCGGCCCTCGTGACCCGTAGCAATGCCCGCGTCCTGCTGATGCAGACCGACGAAATCATCCGTCAGTCCGACTATCTGGATCAGTTGCACAACCGGGCCGACAACTACCTAAGGCAGCTGGACAACCAGCGCACCATCAGTTGGCTGGCCTTCGGATTCATTGTTCTGCTGTTGGTAGCCATCGTGCTGTTCTACCTCTACCACCTCGGCAAGGTTAGACTGCAGCAGGAGCGTGTGGTGAACACCCTGTGGACCATGGACGACAAGAGCCTTGCCGCCGAGACTGCCACAAAAGAGCAGTCCGATGACGGGGGAAAGACAATGGAAAAATGCACGGATCAGTCTATGGAACAAGGTACTGACCAGTCCGTGGAGCAAACCGAGAAGCATGGAGAAGAAGAGACAGAGGGTGACAGCGCTGAAACTTCAGCAGCCGTGTCGCTCTTCATCTCCCGTTTCAAGCAGGTCGTCGAGGCCCGCATGTCCGACAGCGATACCAGCGTCGAGGACCTTGCAGCCGACATGAACCTCAGCCGTGTACAGCTCTATCGCAAGGTGAAGACCATCAGCGGCTCGTCGCCCGTAGAGCTGCTCCGTACCGCCCGACTCAAGCGCGCCTACCACCTGTTGCTCACCACCGACAAGAGCATCAGTGAGGTGGCCTACGATGTTGGTTTCACCGCCCCCAGCTACTTCACCAAGTGTTTCAAGGACGAGTACGGTATGCTGCCTGGCGACATCAGAAAGTAAGGTCTCATGCTCGGCATAATACTGGGCGTAACCATCCTTATCTCCTCTTTTTCTTTGCGAATTATCGTTCATTCCGTGGCAAAAATGTTTCATTGCAACATTTTTTGCACGTAGTGAACGATATTTTAGTGATACACTAATAATAAATAGGTACTTTTGCGGCAGTGATTTTAACAAGTGTACTAACTAAAACGAAAAAGCAAATGAAACAGATGAAAAGATTCATTCTGAGTTTCCTCTCCCTGCTGCTTTGTACTATAATGTACGCGCAACAGGAGGTGACGGGAACAGTGACCGACGACATGGGGCCGGTCATCGGTGCCACCGTCATGGAGAAAGGTACGTCGAACGGCACCGTGACCGACTTCGACGGTAATTTCAAACTGAAGGTACAGCCTGGAGCGACGTTGGTGTTCAGCTACGTGGGCTACCTCACTCAGGAGAAGCCTGCCGCTAATGGCATGCAGGTGGAACTGAAGGAGGATAGCAAGCAACTTCAGGAGGTAGTGGTCACGGGCTATACCACCCAGCGTAAGGCCGACTTGACCGGTGCTGTGTCGACAGTAAGCGTCGACGAGCTGGCCAAGCAGAACGAGAACAACCCCATCAAGGCCCTGCAGGGCCGCGTGCCAGGCATGAACATCAGTGCCGACGGTAACCCCTCGGGTGCCGCCTCGGTACGCATCCGTGGTATCGGTACGCTGCGCGATGGTGCCAGCGAGCCGTTGTACATCATCGATGGAGTACCCACGAAGTCGGGAATGCACGAGCTGAACGGTAATGACATCGAGTCGATACAGGTGCTGAAGGATGCTGCCTCGGCCAGCATCTACGGTTCGCGAGCTGCCAATGGTGTCATCATCATCACGACGAAGCACGGCAAGGATGGTAAGGTGAAGATTGACTTCGACGCCAGCGTAGCCATCCAGAGCTACGTCCACAAGATGGAGGTGCTCAATGCCAAGCAGTTCGGACAGGTGATGTGGCAGGGTTACGTCAACGATGGGCTGGATCCCAACCAGAATGGATTAGGCTACCGCTACGACTGGGGTTACAACCAGCAGGGTGTGCCCGTGCTGAATGGCATCACGATGAACAAGTATCTGGATGCAGCTAATACCACTCCTGCGGCCGACACCGACTGGTTTGACCAGACCACCCGCAAGGGAATTATCCAGCAGTACAACGTGTCGCTGAGCAATGGCTCGGAGCGTGGCTCGTCGTTCTTCTCGCTGGGCTACTATAAGAACAGGGGTATCATCAAGGACTCCGACTTTGAGCGCTTCTCGGCACGTATGAATACAGAGTACAAGTTGGTGAAGGTGGGCGACCGCAACATTGTCACCGTCGGCGAGCATTTCACGCTGAACCGCACCAGCGAGGTGCAGGCTCCCGGCGGATTCCTGGAGAACGTGTTGCAGTTCAACCCCTCGCTGCCCGTCTATACCACTAAGGGCGAGTATGCCGGTCCCGTTGGTGGCTACCCCGACCGCGAGAACCCGCTGGCTCGTCTGGAGCGTAACAAGGACAACCGATACACCTACTGGCGTGCCTTTGGCGATGCCTACATCAATATCAACCCCGTGAAGAACCTGAACATCAAGACCACTTTCGGTATTGACTATGCCCAGAAGGAGCAGCGCTGGTTCCAGTATCCCGTCACCGAGGGCACCGTGGCCAATCCCACCAACAGTGTGGAGGCCAAGCAGGAGCACTGGACGAAGTGGATGTGGAACGCCATAGCTACCTATAATCTGGAGAAAGGCAAGCATCGCGCTGATGCCATGATTGGCGTGGAGCTGAACCGTGAGGACGATAAGTGGTTCAGCGGCAAGCGCTATGACTTCGAGTTGCTCAACCCCGACTACATGTGGCCCAATGCCGGTGTCGGTGAGTCGGAGGCTTATGGTAGTGGCGAGGGCTACACGCTGACGTCGTTCTTCGGCAAGATTAACTATACCTATGCCGACCGCTATCTGGCCAGTTTCACGCTGCGCCACGATGGTTCCAGCCGTTTCGGTAAGAACAACCGCTACGGTACGTTCCCCTCGGTGAGTGCCGGTTGGCGTATCAGTGAGGAGGCCTTTATGCAGAAGCTGACGTGGCTCGACAACCTGAAGCTGCGCGCCTCGTGGGGACAGACGGGTAACCAGGAGATTCCTAACCTGGCCCGCTATACGCTGTATGTCAGCGACTATGGTACGGCAGGATTTGGTGGACAGAGCTACGGCACCAGCTACGATATTGCAGGCAGCAATGGTGGTCAGACGCTGCCGTCAGGATTTAAGCGCTCAAAGCTGGGCAACGACGACCTGAAGTGGGAGACCACCACGCAGACCAACCTCGGTCTGGACTTCGGACTGTTCCACAACTCGCTGTATGGCTCGTTTGAGTGGTATTTCAAGAAGACGAAGGACATTCTCGTCGAAATGCCTGCCATCAAGGTGATGGGCGAGGGTACCAACCAGTGGGTCAATGCCGGCGAGATGGAGAACAAGGGTATTGAGCTGAACCTGGGCTACCGTGGCAAACTGGGCGCATTCCAGTACGACGTGGCAGGTAACATCGGAACCTATCGTAATAAGATTACTAAACTGCCCGACACGGTGGCATCGAACGGCATCTTCGGCGGCAATGGCGTGAAGAGCGTCGTAGGCCATCCCTTCGGTGCACAGGTAGGCTATGTCTACGATGGCGTCTTCAAGAGCCAGGCGGAGATAGACAACCATGCCACACAGAACGGTGCCGGCCTGGGCCGCATACGCTGGAAGGACCTGAACGGCGACAACGTCATTAACGAGGAGGACCAGCAGTGGATCTACAACCCCGTGCCCGACTTTACATGGGGTCTGAACATCTATCTGCAGTACAAGAATGTCGACCTGACCATGTTCTGGCAGGGTGTGCAGGGTGTTGACGTCATCAGCGACCTAAAGAAGGAGACCGACCTCTGGAGCGGTCTGAACATCACCAACCTGAACAAGGGACAGCGCCTGCTCGACGCTTGGAACCCCAACAACATGGGTAGCAACATACCGGCTGTCAGCATCATGGACAACAACAACGAAAAGCGCGTCAGCAGCTACTTCGTCGAAAATGGCTCGTATGCCAAGCTGCGCACCATCCAGGTGGGCTATAACTTCCCCAAGAGTATTGCCGAAAAGCTGTACATGCAGCGGCTGCGTGTCTACGTGTCTGCGCAGAACCTGCTTACGATCAAGAGCAAGAACTTCACGGGTGTAGACCCCGAGAATGCTAACTTCGGCTATCCTATTCCGCTGAACGTCACATTTGGCTTAAACGTTTCATTCTAATATAAATAAAAAAGATAATAATATGAATACCAATATAAAGAATAAGATTGCTTCGAGTTGGGGGATGGGTGTGCTGGTAGCCTTCGGTCTCCTTACCTCCTGTAGCGACTTCCTCGAGGAGCACACGCCGCAGGGCACGCTGAGCGAGGAGCAGGTGAAGTCGCCCGAGAATGCAGAGAACATGGTCATCTCGGCATACGCCATATTCACTACGGCAGAGGACATCAACTCGTCGTTCTCGATGTGGAACTTCGACGTACGCTCCGACGATGCCTACAAGGGCGGCAACGGTACCAGCGACGGTGACGTGTTTCACCAGCTTGAGATTCAGCAGGGTGTGCTGACCACCAACTGGAATATCAACGATATGTGGGAGCGGCTGTACAAGTGCATCTCGCGTGTAAACAGTGCCATAGCCCTGCTTAACACCTGCGACGACTCGTTTGCCATGAAGCAGCAGCGACTGGCTGAGATGAAGTTCCTGCGTGCCTATGCACACTTCCAGTTGAAGCGACTCTACAAGTACATACCCTTCGTGGTGGACGAGAACCTGAGTACCGACGGCTACTATACGCTGTCGAACCGTACATTCACGAACGACGAGGGTTGGCAGGTGATAGCCGACGACCTGATAGAGGCTTATAACACGCTGCCCGCCACGCAGGCCGACAAGGGACGCCCGACGAAGGCTGCCGCCGCTGCCATGCTGGCCAAGGTGTATCTCTACAAGGCATACCATCAGGACGATGCCAACAGCAATCAGGTGACAGGCATCAGCCAGCAGGACCTCGAGAAGGTCATCGAGTTTACCAACCCGACGCTCTACAGCAACTACGGTCTTGAGGCCGACATCCACAACAATTTCCGTCCGGAGGAGCAGTACGAGAATGGCGTGGAGAGCATCTGGGCCATCCAGTACTCGCGCAACGACGGCTCTACCTACGGCAACCTGAACTGGAGCTTCGGACTCATACCACCCAACATTCCAGGTACTACCGACGGCGGCTGTGACTTCTACAAGCCCTCGCAGAACGTGGTCAACGCCTTCCGTACGGGAGCCGACGGACTGCCCCTGTTTGATAAGTTCAACGAGCAGGACTACGACATGACAACCGACAATGCCGACCCGCGTCTCTTCCTGACCGTCGGCATACCCGGACTGCCCTATATGTTCAACAAGAGCTACATGATGGACAAGAGCGAGACATGGAGCCGCTCGCACGGCATCTACGGCTACAACGTATCGCTGAAGCAGAATGTTGACCCCGCACTCATCGGACAATATCTCATCAAGGGCAGCTTCTGGGCCAGCTCGATGAACCGTATCGTGCTGCGCTATGCCGACGTGCTGCTGATGCGTGCCGAGGCTTACGCTCAGCTCGGACAGACCGACCTGGCCGTCCAGCTGGTCAACCAGTTGCGCACTCGTGCTGCCGGCAGCACCCAGATGACCGGTAGCTACCAGCACCAGTATGGCGTGAAGATGTATGTTGCTAACTACAGGGACAGCTATACCAAGGAGCAGGCTGTCAAGATGGTGAAGATGGAGCGTCGTCTGGAACTTGCCATGGAGTACGAGCGCTTCTTCGACTTGGTACGCTGGGGCGATGCTGCTACGGTGCTCAACAAGTACTATGCCGAGGAGATACCCCATTGCGCTATCTACAAGGATGCCCATTTTACGGCCAACAAGGACGAGTATCTGCCTATCCCCTTTGCCGCCATGTCGGAGTCGAAGGGCCACTACACGCAGAACATTGGCAATTGGTAAAAAGGTGATAAGAGTAAAAAGGTGAAAAAAGTAAAAAACAAAGAAAGTTATGAATACCTATATAAAGAATAAGATAGCTTCGGGTAAAGGTCGCTTGCAGGGGAGTCTGCTCTCCGTTGTGGCAGCGTGTTGGGTGATGCTCGGCCTCCTTTGCTCGTGCAGCAGCGACAACGTCAGCAACATGCAACTCAGCGGTGATTGCATGGTTGAGGCATTGGCACTTGACAACTACGATGGTTCCGTAGACCTTACGTCACGCAGCATTGTGGTCCGGCTGCCAGAGACCTACGGACATACAGCACTGAAGGTGACGAAACTCCAGATTTCGGCTGGTGCCACCTGTAACGTCAAAGAAGGCGACGTGCTGAACATGGATGCCGCCAAGGTGCTGAGCGTACGTAACGGTGACGTGGTGACAGACTGGACGCTGAGCGTACTGCACGACGAGGCCCGTATCACTTCGTTTGTGCTTAACGATGTCTATACCGGTGCCATCGACCAGGATGCTAAGACCATTACCGTCTATGTGCCTGCCAATACCGACGTGACCAACATGACGCCGACCATCGTCTACAGCAACAACGCCACCGTGACACCTGGCTCAGGCATGCCTCAGGACTTCTCGCAGCCCGTCGTCTATACGGTGACGAACAATTCTGCAAAGACGGTCTATACCGTCAGCGTACAGCGCATCAACAACCCCGCAGCGTTGTTTGTAGGCTCGGCTAACACGATGAGCGAACTCGACCCGGAGGCCAGGACGGCCTGCGAGTGGATGATGGCCAACGTGCCTAACACGCTCTATGCGTCGTTTGCCGACCTGCGTGCCGGCACGCTCAACCTCTCGGAGTGTAAGATCATCTGGTGGCACTGGCATGTCGACTGGGCTGTCGACGGCCACGACCAGTTTGTCGACAAGGGCTTCGATGCTCTCGACACGAAGAACCAGCTGCGTCAGTTCTACGAGAATGGCGGCAACTTCCTGTTCACTCGCTACGCTACCAACATGCCGTCGTTTATCGGTGCTACTGGCGACGACGACTGGACGACGCCCAACAACTGCTGGGGTGGCGAGGAGAACAGTGCCGAGCTGTGTGGCGGTCCGTGGGACTTCCGTATCTTCGACGGCCAGAACAACCACCCGCTGTGGCAGAACCTTGTTCAGGGCGATGACCCACAGAAGGTCTACTGCACCGATGCTGGCTATCACATCACCAACTCGACGGCTCAGTACCACATTGGCAGCGACTGGGGTGGATACGACGACTATGCGGCATGGACCGGACGCACGGGTGCTACCATCCTTGGCGTCGGTGGCGACGGTGCCATCGTGGCCTGGGAGTATCCTGCCCACGACGGCAAGGGCGGCATCGTCTGTATCGGTTCCGGATGCTACGACTGGTATTCCTATACCTATGAAGACGGCTATGCCGAGAACTTCCACAAGAATATTGCAATCATCACACAGAATGCTATTAACTATTTAACCAAGTAAAACCGTTATGAAGACAATGCTGAATATATTCTGTATGGGTATGGTAGTTTGCGGCCTCGCTGCAACTACCGCCTGCAGCGACGACAACTACGGACCGGACCCCGAAAAGAACTGGGAGGGTACTACCGCTTTCTTCGCACCGACCGACGATGCCGGATTCAATACCTACTACAATCCAGCCATCGGACGCTGTGGCGACCCCATGCCTTTCTACGACCAGAAGACTGGCGAGTACAAGGTGCTCTATCTGCAGGAGTACGACAACAACGGTCCCTGCTACCATCCCTTCTGGGGCGTCAGCACCAAGGACGGTGCCAACTATACTCCCCTTGGCGAGGTGTTGCCCTCCGGTACTTCCTCTGCACAGCAGGATGCCGTCTTGGGTACCGGCTGTGCCGTGTATAACGAGCAGGACGGGCTGTACTACATCTACTATACGGGCTATAACATCCTGTTGCCTAACCGTGAGGTCGTCATGCGTGCCACGTCGGCCGACTTCAAGCACTGGACCCGCGACAACGAGTGGATGCTCAAGGGCGTGGACTACGGCTATGCTGCCACTGACTTCCGCGACCCGCAGGTGTTCCGTGGCGACGACGGACAGTGGCACATGGTTATTGCTTCCAAGCTGCGCTTTGCCGAGTTTAAGTCTGCCGACCTGAAAAACTGGGAGCACGTTGGAGGTTTTAACATGGTGTGGGACCGCATGTGCGAGTGCCCCGACATCTTCAAGATGGGCGACTGGTGGTATCTGGTGTATAGCGAGGCCTACCGCGCACCGTGGAGCCGTAAGGTGAAGTACATGATGGCCCGTACGTTCGACGAGCTGAAGGAGTGCTTCAGCGACCCCGGTGCCCACTGGCCTCAGGACGGCAAGGAGGGTGTGCTCGACAGCCGTGCCTTCTATGCCGGCAAGACAGCCAGCAACGGTACCGACCGTCTCATCTGGGGTTGGTGTCCGCAGCGTGTGGGTGCTACCATTCACGAGAAGAACGTCAGCGTTGGTGCCGACAGCGAACCGGCTTGGGCTGGTGCACTCGTCTGTCATAAGCTCATCCAGCACGATAATGGTACGCTGACCCTGGGCGCCGTGCCTGCCATGTCGGCAAAGTACGACAAGCAACAGCCTGCCACGGTGATGGCCAGCCACGGCTATGCCGACGGCACGCTGCAGGGCGACGGTGCCTACGTGCTCTACAGCCGTCTGGGCAACCAGAACCACATCACGATGACTGTTAAGACCTCGAACAACTGGGACAAGTTTGGCATCTCGTTCGTGCGTGGCACCGACTCGCAGGTGTACTATACCATGGTGGTCAATCCTGAGGGTGAGGACTGGCGTAAGGTCAACTTCGAGCAGGAAGGAGAACAGGGCAAGGGATTCATTGAGGGTATCGATGGCTACGGCTTCAGCCGTCCTGCCGACAACGTCTACAAGATTGACATCTATACCGACAACTCCGTTATGGTCATGTACATCAACGACAACGTCTGCTATACCCAGCGCATCTACGGCATCCAGAAGAACTGCTGGAGCGTGAACAACTACGGTGGCTCTGTCACTGTGAGCGATGTGACGGTCAGCCGGCAATAGTCAGGTTCAACACATTCGTCAGCCTCCCTCTCTTCCACGGATGGAAGACAGGGGGGCTGCTTATGTATGCCCTTCTGTCTGATTTCGTGGGTTGGCTGTAAATAAGTCGCACATTATTTTATCATTTGTTTCTTTTTTTGTATTTTTGCAGCCGAATGCTTTAAAATGACTGGATAATGAAGAAAAAGATACTGCTTAGCCTGCTGGCTGCCGTCATATCTGTCGGCACGTGGGGCCAGATGATGGACCCCGTTCACTTCTCCTCGCAACTGAAGATATTGGAGGGTGGCGAAGGCGAAATAGTGTTCTCGGCAACTATCGACGACGGGTGGCACGTCTATTCTACCGACTTGGGCAACAACGGTCCTGTGTCGGCAACCTTCACGGCCGTCCAGATGGAGGGCGTTGAGACGGTGGGTCGACTGAAGGCGCGTGGCAACGAGGTAAAGCAGTTCGACAAGCTGTTCGATATGGAGCTGCGTTTCTTTGAGCGTCAGGCCACGTTTGTGCAGCGTGTGCGTTTCATCCGTCCGCAGTACTCCATCGATTGCTATCTGGAGTATGGTGCCTGCAACGACGAGATGTGTCTGCCGCCTACACAGGTGGAGTTCAGACAGAAGGGAAAGGTCGACATCCTCTCCCCCGACCCCTCTAACAAGGGAGAAAGCCTCACCCCCGACCCCTCTCCAAGGGGAGAGGGGAGTGGTCAGTCACCAAGCGACAAGACTAATGCTCAAGATACACAAGCAGTCAGTACAGACTCCATCGGAACTTCTGAACTGGCTACTCCCCTCACTACTTGGAGAGGGGGTGGGGGAGAGTCTGTTGAGGCTGGCGAGTCATCTTTACTCTACATTCTGCTCATGGGCTTCCTGGGCGGACTGCTGGCGGTATGCATGCCTTGCATCTGGCCTATCATCCCCATGACCGTCTCGTTCTTCCTGAAACGCTCGAAGGACGACAAGCGTAGGGGCATCCGCGACGCGCTGATCTATGGGCTGAGCATCATCGTCATTTATCTTGCATTAGGACTGTTGGTGACGGCACTCTTCGGCTCCGATGCCCTCAACGCCCTGTCCACCAGCGCCGTCTTCAACGTGCTGCTCTTCCTGCTGCTCGTCGTCTTCGCCCTGTCGTTCTTTGGGTGGTTTGAAATCAAGCTGCCCGACTCGTGGGCTAACAAGGTAGACCAGAAGAGCGACGAGCTGGCGGCCAAGGCTTCCAGTGGTGCCTCGGCAGCTGATTCTTCGTTCTCCAATCTTCGTTCTTCACTCTCTATCTTCCTGATGGCCTTTACCCTTGTGCTCGTGTCGTTCTCCTGTACGGCACCCATCATCGGACTGTTGTTGGTGGAGACGGCAACGAGTGGCAACTGGCTCGCGCCCTCCGTGGGTATGTTCGGCTTTGCCGTGGCCTTGGCGCTGCCGTTCACGCTGTTTGCCCTCTTCCCCTCATGGCTCAAGCAAGCCCCTAAGTCAGGGTCGTGGATGAACACGCTGAAGGTGGTGCTGGGCTTCATCGAGCTGGCCTTTGCGCTGAAGTTCCTCAGCGTGGCCGACCTGGCCTACGGCTGGCATATCCTGGACCGCGAGGTGTTCCTCTCGCTGTGGATTGTCATATTCGGCCTGTTGGGAGCCTACCTCTGCGGCTGGCTGAAGTTCCAGAGCGACGAGGTGGGTGGCGAGCTTCGCCGACCCATGCCCGTGGTCTGCATCATGGGTGGTCTGGTGTCGCTGGCCTTCGCCGTCTATATGGTGCCGGGCCTGTGGGGTGCACCGTGTAAGGCCGTCAGTGCCTTTGCACCCCCGATGAGCACGCAGGATTTCAACCTCAACAGCAAGGTCGTCGAGGCTCGCTTCACTGACTACGAGCAGGCCCTGGCTGCTGCCCGTCAGGAGGGTAAGCCCCTGATGATCGACTTCACCGGCTACGGCTGCGTCAACTGTCGCAAGATGGAGGCTGCCGTATGGACCGACCCGAGGGTGGCCGACCTGTTGACGCAGGACTACGTGCTCGTCTCGCTCTACGTCGACGACAAGACACCGCTGGACCAGCCCATCGAGGTGACCGATGCCCAGGGCCGCACGAAGACGCTGCGTACCGTCGGTGCCAAGTGGAGCTGGCTGCAGAGCCACCAGTTCGGTGCCAACGCCCAGCCCTTCTACGTGCTGTTAGACCCTGCGACCGCTCGCCCGCTCTGTGGCAGTCGTGCCTACGACGAGGATGTGCAGGCCTACCTCGACTTCCTGCACGAGGGACTGCGCCAGTATCGCCATTGATGGAAAGCGAAAGGTGGATGAGTGGCCTTCTCAATTTCGTGAGTGGCCTTCTCAGCTCCGTGAGTGGCCTTCTCAATTCCGTGAGTGGCCTT
>CAMJWJ010000044.1 GCA_946409435.1 uncultured Prevotella sp.
TGATAGCCGACTTCTCTGCCTGCGAGCAGATGATGCGCGGACTCATCAAGATGGTACATACCGGAACTCGCTTCTTCTCACCCTCGCTGCGCATGGTCATCGGCGTGCCGTCAGGCTCTACCGAAGTGGAGCTGCGTGCCGTACGTGACTCTGCAGAGCATGCCGACGGACGTGACGTGTACCTCATCTTTGAACCTATGGCTGCCGCTATCGGTATCGGTATCGATGTCGAGGCTCCCGAGGGCAACATGATTGTCGACATTGGCGGCGGCTCCACCGAGATTGCAGTCATCTCGCTGGGCGGTATTGTCTCGAACAACTCTATACGTACCGCAGGCGACGACCTGACAGCAGACATTCAGGAGTACATGGCCCGCCAGCACAACGTAAAGGTGTCGGAGCGTATGGCCGAGCGCATCAAGATTGCCGTCGGCTCAGCACTCACCGACCTTGGCGACGAGGCTCCCGAGGACTATATCGTACACGGACCGAACCGCATCACGGCACTGCCTATGGAGGTGCCAGTATGCTATCAGGAGATAGCCCACTGCATTGACAAGACGGTGGCGAAAATCGAGAATGCCGTGCTGTCAGCACTGGAGAACACACCGCCCGAACTGTATGCCGACATCGTCAAGAACGGCATCTGGCTCAGTGGCGGCGGTGCCCTGCTGCGCGGTCTGGACCGTCGTCTGGAGGCAAAGATCAACATTCCGTTCCACATTGCCGAAGACCCGTTGCACAGCGTAGCCCGCGGTGCTGGCATTGCACTGAAGAATGTCAATCGCTTCTCGTTCCTGATGCGATAGTTGCTGATTAGTAATGAATAATTAGTAATGAGTAATTATGATTACAAGCCACGGCGGAATCTCAGTAACCGACAGCGGCACTGAGCCGCCAGCAACGCTAATCATAATTACTAATTGCTCATTACTCATTAAGAATTAAGACAATGAAGAATCTCCTTGAGTTCCTACGCCGGTATCACCACTGGTTCCTGTTCGTACTGCTGGAAGCACTGAGCATGGTGCTGCTGTTCCAGTACAACAGCTATCAGGGTAGCGTGTGGTTCTCGTCGGCTAACACCGTCATGGGCCACATCTACGAGTGGACATCGACGTTCGAGTCGTTCTTCAAGCTGGGTAAGGCCAACGAAGAACTGATGATGCGCAACTACTACCTGGAAAGGCAGGTGACGCAGCTGCGACGACTCTACGGTGACGCCACACGCCGCACAGACCCCAAGGAGCAACGCGAACTGGACTATCTCGGACAATACAAGCTGGTACCGGCCAAGGTGGTGAGCAGCGAGCTGAACAAAAGCGACAACCTGATGACCATCAACAAGGGAAAAGCCGACGGCATAGAGGAGGGCATGGGCGTGGCATGCGGACAGGGCATCGTAGGTGTCACTTACCTGACAAGTGACCACTACTCGGTGGTCATACCCGTACTGAACCGCAACTCGTCGCGCATCAGCTGTGCCATCCGGGGCCACCAGTACTTCGGCGTGCTGAGGTGGTATGGCGGCGACGCAGGACACGCCTTCGTCGAGGACATACCTCGTCACGCTCGATTCAAGCGCGGCGACTGGGTGGAGACCAACGGATACTCCAGCATCTTCCCGGCCGGTGTGCTGGTGGGACAGATCGTCGAGGTGTACAACTCACGCGACGGATTGTCTTACAAGCTGAAGGTGCGGCTGTCTACTGACTTCGGAAACCTGCGCGACGTCGTAGTCATCACCGACAAGTCGATAGGCGAGCGCGTCAGACTGATGCAGGCTGCCCGCGACTCGCTGAAGCTCAACGTGCGAGAGTAAGAATCGTTATCTCGTTAAACCGTAAATTCTCAAACAACAAAGGTGCCAACAGACTTAGTAAAACGGACTATCCTCTTCTTCGCCTTCGTGCTGATACAGGCGGTAATACTGGGGCGCATCCACCTCTTCGGGGTGGCCACTCCCCTGCTGTACGTCTACTTCGTCACGATGTTCCCCCGCAACTATCCCAAGTGGGCCATACTGCTGTGGAGCTTCCTGATGGGACTGCTGGTCGACACGTCGACTAACACGCCGGGACTGGCCACGGCATCGCTCACACTGATAGCCGTCATACAGCCCTACTTCGTCGAGCTCTTCGTGCCGCGCGACTCAGTGGACAACCTGGAGCCGTCGCTGGCCACACTCGACCCGCTGAAGTACAGCTACTACGTCATCGCCCTTGTGCTGCTCTACTGCCTCGTGTTCTACTCGCTGGAAATGTTCAACTTCTTCAACCTCATACACTGGGCACTCTGTGTAGGCGGCAGCACCGTCATCACGCTGGCACTGATATTCACCTTTGAGATAGCGAAAAACAGGAAATAGAAGTGAGAGGTAAGAAGTAAGAGGTAAGAGGGTATGAAAGACTATAACCTCAGCAACCGACGCTATGTCATAGCAGGAGTGGCCACACTGATTGTGGTCATCTATATCATACGTCTGTTCTCACTCCAGATTACCAGCGACGACTACAAGAAGAGTGCCGACTCGAACGCATTCCTCAAAAAGATAGAATACCCCGCACGCGGCGGCATCTACGACCGCAACGGCAAGCTGCTCGTCTACAACCAGCCAGCCTACGACATCATGGTGGTCATGAACGAGGCACGCAACCGCATAGACACCATGGAAATGTGCATGGCGCTGAACATCACGAAGGAGGACTTCATACGCAGGATGAACACCATGCAGGACCGCTCGAAGAACCCCGGTTACTCGCGATTCACCCAGCAACTCTTCATGAGCCAACTGTCGGAGGAAGACTTCTCCATGTTTCAGGAGAAGATGTTCCGATTCCCCGGCTTCTACATCCAGCGCCGTACCATCCGCCAATACGAACACCCCTTTGCTGCACATGTGCTGGGCGACGTCGCTGAGGTGTCGCCTGCCGACATCGAGGAGGACGACTACTACCAGCCAGGCGACTACATCGGCAAACTCGGCGTAGAGCGCTCGTATGAAAAGCAGCTACGCGGCGAGAAGGGCATGCAGATACTGCTGCGCGACGCTCACGGCCGTGTACAAGGCCACTACATGAACGGCAAGTTCGACCGCCGACCAGTGGCCGGCAAGAACCTCACCTTAGGAATTGACACCAAGCTGCAGGCACTGGGCGAGCGGCTGATGGAGGGCAAGATCGGATCCATCGTGGCCATCGAGCCAAAGACCGGCGAGGTGCTGTGCATGGTGTCGTCGCCCTCGTACGACCCCCGCATGATGGTAGGCCGCCAGCGCTCGAAGAGCCACCGCATGCTGAGCCAGAACGTGTGGAAGCCGTTGCTGAACCGCAGCATCATGGGCCAGTACCCACCAGGCTCGACGTTCAAGACCACCCAAGGGCTGACGTTCATGACCGAAGGCATCATCCACCCCACCCATACTGCCTACCCCTGCGGCCACGGCTTCAACTACAAGGGACTGCACGTCGGCTGCCACGGCCACGCATCGCCCCTGCCGCTGGTACCCGCCCTGTCGACATCGTGCAACGGCTACTTCTGCTGGGGACTCTTCTACATGATAGGTGCCAAATCAAAATACGGCACAGTACAGAACGCCATGAACAAGTGGCGCGACTACATGGTGTCAATGGGCTTCGGCTACAAGCTTGGCATCGACCTGCCCGGCGAGAAACGCGGACTGATACCCAACGCCGCCTTCTACGACAAGGCTTATAAAGGCTCGTGGAACGGACTGACCATCATCTCAATCGCCATCGGACAGGGTGAGGTAAACGCCACGCCACTGCAGATAGCCAACCTCGGTGCTACCATTGCCAACCGCGGCTACTTCATCACACCACACGTCGTGAAGCGCATACAGGGCGAAGAGCTTGACACGCTGTATACCCGCAAGCGCTACACCATGGCCAGCCGCGAAGCCTACGACTACGTGGTGCAGGGCATGCGCGCCTCGGCGACCGGCGGCACGTGCCACGCCTTGGCCAAGTACGACTTCATGGCCTGCGGCAAGACTGGTACTGCTCAGAACCGCGGTCATGACCACTCGGTATTCATGGGCTTTGCACCCATGAACGACCCGAAGATTGCCGTCGCCGTCTACGTCGAGAACGGTGGATGGGGTGCTACCTACGGTGTGCCCATCGGCGGCCTCATCATGGAACAATACCTGCACGGCAAGCTTTCGGAGGCCTCGGAAAAGCAGGCCACGGAGTTCCAAAACAGACACATACAGTATGGAACAACGAGCAGATAAAATAGTTCATAGTTCATAATTCATAGTTCATAATTCATAGTTCATAATTCATAGTTCATAATTATAAATAATGAGTGGAGAGAAACGTAAACAAAGCGTACTGAGGAGCATCGACTGGTGGACGATACTCATCTACATTGCCCTTCTGTCGTTTGGGTGGATCAGCGTTTGCGGTGCCAGCTACTCGTATGGCGAGACTGACATCTTCTCGCTGTCTACACGTAGCGGCATGCAGATAGTGTGGATAGGCACCAGCATCATGCTCGGCATGGTTATCCTGCTACTCGACGACCGCTTCTACGACACGTTCTCATTCATCATCTACGGCGTGCTGCTGCTACTGCTCTTTGCCACCATCTTCAACCCGCACAGCATCAAGGGTTCGCGGTCGTGGCTCGTCTTAGGACCGCTGCGCCTACAGCCTGCCGAGTTTGCGAAGTTTGCCACGGCGCTGGCACTGTCGAAGCTGATGTCTACCTATGGCTACAACATCAACAACTGGAAGCATTTTGCCGCCACGCTGGGCATCATCCTGCTGCCCATGACGTTCATCGTGCTACAGCGTGAGACGGGTTCGGCACTGGTCTACCTGGCCTTCTTCCTCATGTTCTACCGCGAGGGCATGCCAGGCTCGATACTCTTCACGGGGGTCGCCATGGTGGTCTACTTCGTCGTCGGCATCCGCTTCGCCGACGTGTTCATCGGATCCTCCGAAGTGTCGCTGGGCAAGTTTGTCGTCATGCTGCTCATACAGCTGTTCTCCATCGGCATGGTATGGATCTACTGCGACCGACGCAAAGCCGTGCGCATGCTGCTCTACGTCATCGGCATCACGCTCTTCTCGTTGCTGCTGCTGAAGTTGCCCTTCAATCTGGTGTACATCCAGCTGGCACTGACCGCGGCCTTGGTGGGCTATCTGCTGTGGGAGGGACTGGGCACGCGCCTGCACAACTACTACTTCATTGCGCTCTTTGCCTTGGGCAGCACAGGGTTCTTCTATGGAGCCGACTTCATCATGCAGAACGTCATGGAACCTCACCAGCGGTCGCGCATCAACGTGCTGTTAGGACTCGACGAAGACTTGCGAGGAGCAGGCTACAACGTCCACCAGTCGGAGATAGCCATCGGCTCAGGCGGACTGGAGGGCAAGGGTTTTCTGAACGGCACGCAGACGAAACTGAAGTTCGTACCCGAGCAAGACACCGACTTCATCTTCTGTACCGTCGGCGAAGAGGAGGGCTTCCTCGGGTCAGCCGGCGTGCTACTGCTCTTCCTGGCACTGATACTGCGACTGATACACCTGTCCGAGCGACAACCCTACCGCTTTGCCCGCGTCTACGGCTACTGCGTGCTGAGCATTTTCCTCTTCCACGTATTCATCAACGTCGGCATGGTGCTTGGCCTCACGCCCGTCATCGGCATTCCCCTACCCTTCTTCAGCTACGGCGGCTCGTCGCTGTGGGGATTCACGCTCCTGCTGTTCATCTTCCTCCGCCTCGATGCCAGCCGCAACTTGGTACGTTCATAATAATATAATAAGGTGAGAGCAACATCATTGCTACCACCCACCAAATAATTATAAACCTCAAATATCAAACTAATGGAACAGCTGCTGCACTATTGCTGGAAACACAAGATGTGGCCGTTAGGCGAGCTGACGACCACTGACGGCCGTACGGTGGAAGTCATCGACCCGGGACTGCACAACCGCAATGCCGGCCCCGACTTCTTCAATGCCAAGGTGAAGATAGGCGGTACGCTATGGGTGGGCAATATCGAGATACACGACCGCTCATCGCACTGGTACCTGCACGGCCACGACCACGACAGCCACTACGACAACGTGGTGCTGCACGTCGTGGGCGATGCAGACCGTGACGTACAGACATCAGCAGGACTGTTCGTACCACAGCTGGTGCTCACAGTGCCGCAGTCGGTACAGGACAACTACGAGGAACTGCTACGTACCGACAGCTATCCGCCGTGCTATCGCATCATTCCCGAACTGACCAACCTGACGGTGCATGCCTGGATGGCTGCCCTGCAGACGGAGCGGCTAGAACAAAAGACGGTAGCCATCAGCCAGCGTGCCGACAAATGCGGCGGCTCGTGGGAGGATGCCTGCTTCCAGACGCTGGCCCGCAACTACGGCTTCGGCATCAACGGTGATGCCTTCGAGGAGTGGGCACGCCACATACCGCTACAGGCCGTCGGCAAGCACCGTGACGACCTGTTTCAAGTAGAAGCCATCTTCCTCGGACAGGCAGGCCTGCTGGAGCTGGAGGCCATTCCCTCCCGCTATCAGCAGCAGGCGCTGAACGAGGGCTACTTCTCACGGCTGCGTAACGAATACCAATATCTGGCACATAAGTTCACGCTGCAACCAATGGACTACCACCTATGGCGGTTCCTGCGACTCAGGCCGCAAAACTTCCCACACATCCGCATAGCCCAGTTGGCCACGCTCTACCACGAGCGGCGCGCCGGACTGTCGGAGCTGGTGGCCTGCAAGGACATGGCAGCCGTCAGCGAACAGCTGCAGACACACGTCACCCCCTATTGGGAGACACACTACACCTTCGGCTCGGAGAGTGTGCGCAACGCCAAGCACCTGTCGCCAGCGAGCATCAGTCTGCTAATCATCAACACCTGCGTGCCGATGCTCTTTGCCTATGGCCGCCACACGCTGCGCGAGGAGCTGTGCGACCGTGCCTTCGACTTCCTCGAACAGCTGAAGCCCGAGCGCAACCACATCATCCGCATGTGGCAGGAGTGCGGCCTGAACGTCCAGTCGGCCGGTGACTCACAGGCCCTCATCCAGTTGAAGCGCGAATACTGCGACCGTAAGGACTGTCTGCGCTGCCGTATCGGCTATGAATACCTGAAGAGGGGACAAATCAGTTCATAGTTCATAGTTCATAGTTAAGGCTGCGCACTCAAAAAAACTATGAGTTATGAACTGTGAACTATGAATTATGAACTATGAACTATGAACTATAAACTATAAACTGTGAACTATGAACTATGAACTATGAACTAATACGAACAACGACATCACAACAAAACGATACAACATGAGCAAATACGTTTTTGAGACACGCATGGAGGTGCGCGACTACGAGTGCGACATCGAGGGCATCGTCAACAATGCCAACTACCTGCACTATACCGAGCATACGCGCCACCTGTTCCTGAAGCAGTGCGGACTGAGCTTCGCCGAGATGCACGAGAAAGGCGTCGACGCCGTCGTGGCCCGCATGACGCTACAGTTCAAGACACCGCTGCGCTGCGACGACGAGATGCTGTCGCGCCTGTGGTTAGAGAAGCAAGGCGTGAAGTACGTCTTCCATCAGGACATCTTCCGCGCCAGCGACGAGGCTCTCTGCTTCCGCGGCGACATCACGCTGGTATGCCTCGTCGACGGCCGCCTCGCAACCAGTCCCGACTACGACCGCGCCTTCGCGCCGTACCTCTGACGCCTTCCCGCACTCAAGCGGGCTTCGCCCTCATACATAAAGAATCGTCGCAATTATGTAAAATCTTGTTAACAGAAGTGAATAAAGAGCCGCGAACCATAGACAATAAAGGCAAAAGTCGTATCTTTGCAAAAATATAACCAAGAAAAGAGTAACAATTATGACGTTTACTGAAAAGGCCAACAACATTTTCCAGCAGGCCATCCGCGACTACCACTTGATAGACAACGTAGACGCACAGATGAACAATCCCTACGAGCGCGACTCGATAGACTACAGTCTGTATCTGAAATGCTGGATAGACACCGTGCAGTGGCATCTGGAGGACATCATCCGCGATCCGCACATCGTTCCTGCCGACGCACTGGCATTGAAGCGCCGCATCGACCACTCAAACCAAGACCGCACCGACCTCGTAGAGGAGATAGACTCCTACTTCCGCAAGGAGTACAGCGACGTCACCCCACTGCCCGACGCACGACTGAACACGGAGAGTCCGGCATGGGCCGTCGACCGGCTGAGCATTCTGGCACTGAAGATATGGCACATGCAGGAGCAGACGGAACGTGCCGACGCCGACGCCGCCCACGTAGAGAAATGCCGCGCCAAGCTCGACGTGCTACTGGAGCAGCAGACAGACCTGTCGACCGCTATCGACCAGCTGCTGGAGGACATCAAGGCTGGCCGTAAGTACATGAAGGTATATCGCCAGATGAAGATGTACAACGACCCGTCCACCAATCCAGTGCTTTATAAAAAGTAGAAAGAGTAAAAGAGTAAAAATATAAAAGGTGAGGAAGGAGCACATACTCGTCATCCGCTTCTCGGCCATGGGTGATGTTGCCATGGTGGTGCCTGTGGTATGGTCGCTGGCCCACCAGTATCCCGACGTGCGCATCACCGTGCTGAGCCGTGGCTTTGCACGCTCGCTGTTCGACGAGCTGGCACCCAATGTCGGATTCATGGAAGCCGACGTGAAGCACGAGTACCACGGCATCAAGGGCCTCAACGCCCTGTTCCGCCGACTGGTGGCCAAGCAGTTCACGGCCGTGGCCGACCTGCACAGCGTGCTACGCTCCGAATACCTGCGCATGCGCTTCAACCTCGGGCACTACCGAGTGGCTCACATCAACAAGCACCGCAAGGGGCGCCGCCGCATCACGTCGGCCACCAACAAGCAGCTGACCCAGCAGCCCACCTCGTTCGACAACTACGCCGACGTGTTCCGCCAGCTGGGTTTCCCCGTCAAGATAGACTTCAAGAGCATCTTTGCCGACCATACCGACGGCCGTGGCGACGCGTCGCTGTTGCCTGCGGCCGTGGCACCGTGCGGTGAGCCGAACATCGGCATTGCCCCGTTTGCTGCCCACGAAGGAAAAGTATATCCGCCACGACTGATGCAGCGAGTGTTAGAACAACTGTTAGCCAACCACCCCAAGGCATGCATCTTTCTCTTCGGCCGCGGCCAGCAGGAGGAGGAGTACTTCAGCCAGTGGTGCCAGCAGCACGAGCAATGCGTCTACGTCGGCCGTCACCTGAAGGAGCTACGGCAGGAACTGATACTGATGAGCCACCTCGACGTGATGCTGTCGATGGACTCCAGCAACATGCACTTAGCATCGCTTACAGGCATCCCCGTGGTCAGCGTGTGGGGAGCCACCCACCCCTTCGGCGGTTTCATGGGCTGGGGACAGTCAGCAGACAACGCCATACAGATAGCGCTCGACTGCCGGCCGTGCAGCATCTACGGACAGAAGCCGTGCCTGCGAGGCGACTATGCCTGCATGAACCGCATAGCACCAGAAAACATCGTGGAGAAGATAGAACACATCCTTATTACAAACAACTAAACTTTTAAGATTATGAAAAAGTACATTTGCGACACCTGTGGTTACGTGTATGACCCCGAAGTAGGCGATCCCGACAGCGGCATCGCTCCCGGCACTGCTTTTGAAGACATCCCCGAGGACTGGGTGTGCCCCGTCTGCGGTGTAGGTAAGGACGACTTCTCGGTAGAGGAGTAAGTCCATGGTATTACCATGAGTAAGAGGGTGTGTCTGCAGACACACCCTCTTACTTTTACTTTCCGTTGTACTGTCCGATAAAGAAGATGGCTCCCGTGGACCGTTCGCTGATGACGTAGAGGAAGGGGCGCGTAGCGTGGAAGGTGACGAGCCGCGGTTCTGGTGATATAGCAGTAGTAACCATGCCAATGACGGTGACGGCGGCGGCCTCGGTGCCTGCCTCGTCGACCTTGATGCGTGCCACCTGCTTCATCAGTCCTATACGGGTCGGCACATTGCAGAAGTCGGGAAATTCGGCAAAGTCGGTAAACGCCTTGGGCATGCCCAACTGGCTCATGATGTCGTTGAGCGTCACGTCGGTGTTCGACTCAAAGCTCGGCAGCTTGACGTCGACCTCAGCATCGGCCATCGGCATCCGCTGCCAGCGGTCGGCCGTCAGGTCTTCCAACACGTCGGCCACCGTGCTACCCTCGCGGGGCAGCAGGACGGTCATGCGGTAGGCCCCGTTACCGTAGGGCAGGCTCAGCATCTGGCAGTTGTCGCTCTCGCCATACGTCAGGGTGGTCTGCTGGTGCATCATCGGCACCGTGCTGCCGCCGTTAAATGCCTCGTTGCGCGTTTGGCTCTTGTCGAACTTGTTGGCCCATGCCCCCTTGAAGTAGATGGCGTTCAGCAGGTAGCTGACGGCATCGGGATTGAAGCTATCGGCGTTGAGCACCTCCGTAATCATCTTCTCGGTGTGGTCGCTGGCCCACTGGTTGATGACGCCCATGGTCTTGCCGTCGTAGAAGTCACGCGTCTCGGGCTGAGCGTCGTAGTAGTCGTTAGCCGTTTGCTTGAAGGCAGGCTTCAGCACGTAGTCCTTGTTCATGTAGATGGTGTTGCCTATCATCACCTTCGTCAGCTTGTCGAGCATGGGGGCCTCGGTCAGCATCTTCCGGCAGAAGTCATTCACCTCGGCGGCACTCGAGAATCCCAGCACCCGGTTGATCTGCTGCTGCGTCTCGCCGGCGGCACCGTTGTTCAGCATGCCCAAGGCATAGGTGATGCTGATGGGCGACACAATCTGGCTCTTCTTATCGCTGTACACCTGCCGCATCAGGTTGAAGGCGAAGTCGTTGTTGCTCTCCACCAGTTGCTGCTGCGATTGCGTCAGACTGATGGTCTTCAGTTCGTTGTCCACTACGTTGGCGCCACCGTCGTCAGGGTCGTTCCACTTTTCGTCGCTACTGCTACATGCCATCATCGCCATGGCGACGACAGCCCATGTTGTTGTCAGAATCCTTTTCATAATCGTTTGCAAAATTAATCGTTTTTGCTTATAAAACCAAGAGCATAGCAAAACCTTGCATGACGGAAGGTTAATAAAAGTTAAGATTCGGCGTATCATGCAAGGTTTTCGCATTGTCGCATGTTTATATAATAAAAAAGACGCAATGACTATGAAACAATATCTCATCGTTTTCTTGGCGGCACTGCTGGCCGTGGCCTGCACGAAGGACGACGGGCCGGACGCAATGGCGCAACAGGTAGAGACACCAAACTATAATCAGAATGGCGTAGAAAATCAGGGCAAGTACGAAGCCGACTGGGTGATTGACCAAAAGGTCGTCGACCATACCAAGATATATATACAAGATGGTATGATCATCAAACACTTCCCCAACGCCTACCTGCTGCCCTGGGTAGAGGACACAATAGCTGATGTGGGAAACTTGGAAGCCACTGGTGCCTCCCTGTCCTGGGCAGGTAGTGCGTCGAACAAATACTACAATTCTGAAAGCAACATCAACAATTATTATGTACAGATAGGCGAGAATAAGATTCCATACGAGGTAAAGCTGACGTGTGTCACTGGATGGCCGACGGCTATTTACGACCAGCGCAACGACCAGTGGACTATCACGTGGCGCATCAGTGAGGTCAGCATCCAAAACATGGTATCAGCTATGGTTGACTACGACACATGGACGTTCACTCCCGAACTGACCATGATGCTGGTAACCACCAAACGCATAAAATAGCAGAACAGTGGAGACAGAGCTGCAACTGCTGGACGACATCAAGGGCGGGAAGCGCGGGGCTACGCGAAGCCTCTACGACCGCTTTGCCGCGATGGCCATGGCCACGGCACTACGTATTGTGCCCGACCAGGACCAGGCATGCGACGTGGTGCAAGACAGCTTTGTCAAGATACTGACCTCTGTAGATCGCTTTGACTACCGTGGAGAGGGTTCCCTGAAAGCATGGGTGATGACCATCGTGACGCACCAAGCCATCGACTACGTCAGGAAGCACGAACGAATCCTGCTGAAGGAGATGCTCACAGAAGAGATTGCTGATGAGCCACGGCAGACTCCAGCAGACTATCAAGCCGAAGAGCCAGACGTGGGACGCGTGCCACCCGACGTGCTGAACAGGCTGATAGGCCAGTTGCCCACGGGCTACCGCATGGTGCTGAACCTCTACGTCTTCGAGCAGCTGACGCACAAGGAGATAGCCCACCTGCTGGGCATCAGGCCCGAATCGTCAGCCTCGCAATATTCAAGGGCCAAACAGCTACTGGCCAAACACATCAACAACTATCTAAAGAACCGCAAGCAATGAGACAACACGACTGGACCGACCAACTACGCGACCGACTCTCCGATTACGGAGCAGCCGTTCCTGAAGGACTATGGGCTGACATCGAGCAGTCGTTGCCTCAGCAGCATGCCGTCGTCACACCATTGTGGCGCCGCTGGGCAGCAGCCGCTGCCATTGCCGCTGTCGCCGTGGGTGGCGGCTGGTGGCTGTGGCCCACTGAAGAAAGCCACAGTACGCCTGCCCAGCAGCATGTCGCAAGACAGGAGCATGCTGGTTCAAGGCAACACCCCACACAGCCGGTCGCCCTCGCCAACAGCCACGAGTCGCTACCTGTCAAACAAGTGCAACAGCCGACAGGGCAGCGTCAGACAACACAACAGCCGACAGGGCAGCTTCAGCCGACACAGCAGCAAGCGGCTCAACCACAGCAGCCGACACAGCAGCAGCACGAGCACCACTACCTGCCCGTCAGCTCCACTCGCCCCACTACCGAGCCAGCTCCCGCTACCAGCCAGTCAATGCACAGGCGACGCACCGTCAGCGTGGGGTTGCATGCCAACAGCGGGTTGCTGGCCTACAACAACAGCAATGGTGTACAGGGCACTCCGATGGCACTGATAGCATCCAACAACGCAGCCTATACCCTCACCCGTACCACGTCAAACAACGGACAAGATATCTACTGGATAAATGGCTACGAGGAGCGTCAGCACCACGACCACCCCCTGTCGTTCGGGCTGACGGTAGGCTATCCGCTGACGCACCGCTGGAGCCTGCTGACGGGACTGGTGTACACCCGCCTGCACTCCGACTTCACCAACATCATGCAACAAGTGCAGATTAGCAAAGAGCAGACGCTGCACTACCTGGGTGTGCCACTCGGCATTCAGTACCACGTGCTGAAGAGCAGCCACTGGACGCTCTACGCCTCGGCGACTGCCCAGCTGGACTGGAACGTCAGTGCCAAATACCAGACAGAGGGCGTCAGACAAGAGATTCGCCGCGACCGGCCGCAATGGTCGGCGGGCGCAAACCTTGGTGTCGAATACAGCCCCATACCCCTGTTAGGCATCTATGCCGAGCCAGGTGTACGCTACTATTTCGACAACGGCAGCCGCATGCAGAACTACTTCAAGGACCGCCCTACCAGCTGGACCCTTCAGGTTGGTCTGCGGCTGAACTTAGGGAAGAGACCATGATTCCTGTTTCGGACGGTTTCATGTCCTCACCTCTTACCGCTGTCATTACCTCCGTGAACAGCTGGCAAACAGAAAATAATCTGCTGTAAATTTGTAAAATCCAAAGAGAATGCGTAACTTTGCAGCAGAAATAAACGTTTATTGAAGACATGTCATTAAAATGTGGTATTGTAGGACTGCCCAACGTGGGTAAGTCTACGCTTTTCAACTGCTTGTCGAGCGCTAAGGCGCAGGCAGCAAATTTTCCCTTTTGTACGATAGAACCCAACGTGGGCGTCATCACCGTTCCCGACGAGCGACTGACACGGTTGGCAGAACTGGTTCACCCGGGGCGCATCGTGCCCGCAACGTGTGAAATTGTCGACATCGCCGGACTGGTGAAGGGTGCCTCGAAGGGCGAAGGTTTAGGTAACAAGTTCCTTGGAAACATCCGCGAGACGGATGCCATCATCCACGTGCTGCGCTGCTTCGAGGATGAGAACATCACCCACGTCGACGGCACCATCGACCCTATCCGCGACAAGGAGATCATCGACACCGAGCTGCAGCTGAAGGACCTGGAGACCATCGAGGGCCGGCTGGCCAAGACGGAGAAGGCCGCTGCCGCCGGCAACAAAGATGCCAAGCTGGAGGTCACGGTGCTCCATGCCTACAAGGAGGCGCTGGACCAAGGCAAGAACGCCCGTGTGGTGGAGTTTGAGTCGAAGGACGAGCAGGACTGTGCCCGCAACCTCTTCCTGCTGACGGCCAAGCCCGTGCTCTACGTCTGCAACGTCGGCGAGCAGGATGCCAAGAGCGGCAATGCCTTTACACAGAAGGTAGAAGCGCTGGCCCGCGAAGAGGGTGCCGAGTCGATGGTCATTGCCGCCAAGACGGAGGAGGACATCGCCGAGCTGGAGTCGTACGAGGACAAGCAGCTCTTCCTCGAAGAGCTGGGCTTGGAGGAGAGCGGCGTGAACCGTCTCATCAAGAAGGCCTACGCCCTGCTGAACCTCGAGACGTTCATCACTGCCGGTGAGATGGAGGTGAAGGCCTGGACATACAAGAAGGGCTGGAAGGCTCCGCAGTGTGCCGGCGTCATCCACACCGACTTCGAGAAGGGCTTTATACGGGCCGAGGTCATCAAGTACGACGACTACATCCACTACGGCTCCGAGTCTGCTGTCCGCGAAGCCGGCAAGATGGGCATCGAAGGCAAGGACTACGTCGTTCAGGACGGCGACATCATGCATTTTAGGTTTAACGTCTAATCCTTGATTTTTTATCAAGAATTTAGAGAATTAGAGAATTATGATGAACAACTACATCTATCCTACGGAGTCCAAGCAACTGTTAGGCATAGCCATGCAGTTGCACCGTGAACTGGGGTGTGGCTTCAAGGAGAAGGTGTATCAGGATGCCTACGAGGTATTGCTGCGCGAAAACAGCATCCCTTACGAAAGAGAAAAGCATTTGTCCATCACGTTTCATGGCATTACGCTTGAGCACGACTTCTACTACGACTTCCTCTGCTACGGTCTGATAGGTGTCGAGCTAAAGACGTTTAGCGAGATAACTGGTGAGTTTGAGTCACAGCTGATCAATTACCTGCATGTAGGCAATCATCAATTAGGCTTATTGCTCAATTTCGGCACCACCAGTCTGCAATACAAGTTCATTCCGAACCACACCAACTACAAGAAATACTAATTCTTGATAATAATCTCCGCTCACTGATAATTCTATAATTCTCTAATTCTTGATAATAATCTCCGTTCACTGATAATTCTTTAATTCTCTAATTCTTGATAATAATCTCCGTTCACTGATAATTCTATAATTCTCTAATTCTTGATAATAATCTCCGCTCACTGATAATTCTATAATTCTCTAATTCTTGATAATAACCCCACCTCACAATTAATTCTTTAATTCTCTAATTCTTGATAATAAAATAATTCATGATTACTGATTTATTGACTTATATTTCTTGGAACCCGTCGCTGACTTTTGGCCCCTTCCGCTGGTATTCCCTCTGTTGGCTTATCGGACTGGCACTGGCCTACCTCGTCGTCAAGCGACTGTATAAGGAACAGCGGATCAAGGACGAGCTGTTCGACCCGTTGTTCATCTATTGCTTCCTGGGCATCTTGATAGGTGCGCGACTGGGACACTGTATCTTCTATCAGCCCGACTACTACCTGACCAGCATGAAAGGCTTTGTGGAAATGCTGCTGCCTATTCATTTCCTGGCAGACGGCGGATGGAAGTTTACAGGCTATGAGGGACTGGCAAGCCACGGAGGCACGCTGGGACTCATCATCGCGCTGTGGCTGTATGTGCGACACACGAAGCTGAGCATCTGGCGCGTGCTGGACAACATCGCCATTGCTACCGGCGTGACGGCCAGCTTCATCCGGCTTGGCAACCTGATGAACTCAGAGATTATCGGCAAGGTGACCGACGTGCCGTGGGCTTTCATCTTCGAGCGTGTCGACATGATGCCGCGCCATCCCGGCCAACTGTACGAAGCCATCGCATACGCCGTGCTGTTTGTACTGATGTGGTGGCTGCACAAGCGACTGCCGGAAAAGATCGGTACGGGCTGGTACTTCGGACTGTGCCTGACGTACATCTTCACTTTCCGCTTCTTCATCGAATATACCAAGGAGATACAGGAAGCCTTCGAGGCCTCGCTACCCTTAGACATGGGCCAGCTGCTCAGCATCCCATTCATCGTCGTAGGCCTGATATGCATGTTTCGTAAACAGAAAGCGTGATGCGTAGCCTGATAGTGTTTTTCCTACTGCTGCTGACTACCGGACAGCAAGCCTACGGACAGCAGGACACAGCTTTCAGCAAGCTGTATCAGAGATACTTCAGTCTCTTTGGTGAACCCGACCAAGAGAAAGAGTTCCATGAAGTGTCGGCTCAGCTGAAGAACTACTACTTGAAGCGCAACAAGCTGAGGTCATACTACAAGATATTAATCAACGAGGTACTCTACGAGGCCGAAAAGGGTAAGTCGTATCATGCCATCGTGAAGGCTAACGAGATGATGGCTGACATGAAAGAGCGCGACGTCAAGTACTACGAAATGGCTTACGCCGCACTGGGCACCATCTTCGAGACACGAGGCAACTACCGCATGGCTGAACACTACTACATGGATGCCTTGGAAAACTGTGGCGCGAAGGATACGAGTTCGCTCATGAGCATCTACTCCAAGCTGGCCTCGCTGAAAACTACGCGAGAGCCGGAGAAAGCATGGGAATGGAACGAGAAATTCGGTGCCGTCTCGGTGAACCATCCCGACTACCACAAGCTGTATCTGGCACTGAAGGGCGAGATCAACTTCTTCATGAACCAGCCCGAACAGTTCAGAAAGACCTATCAGGAATTCCAGCAGTACTTCAAGGACCACCCCGGACTGGACAATTTTGGCATACCCACCATGGAGGTCATCAACGCCACACTGAACAAAGACTACGACAGGGCTCTGCAGATACTCGACACGCCATCGGCAGACTTCAACCCTATTGACCGCTGCGACATACGCATCAAGGTGTTCGAGACGATGGGCGACAAGGACCGTGCACTGGAAGAGGTAAACCGCCGTCGCGACCTGCGTGACTCGCTGAACAGCGACATGCTGTTTGAAAACATCAACGAGATAAACGCCGAGGTCGGCATCATGAAGATACACGAGAAGGCAGCCAAGGAGCGCGAGTTCTGGCTGGCCGTCGTCATCGTGCTGCTGCTGGTAGGCTTAGGGCTGGTCGTCTCGCGCTACCTGTTGCGCCAGCGCTACCAGAAGAAACTCCTCAGACAGAACAAGGAGCTGGAGGTAGCCCTGCTGAGGGCTGAGGAGTCGGACCGCATGAAGACATCGTTCATCGAGCAGGTGAGCCACGAGATACGTACACCGCTGAACATCATCACGGGCTTTGCGCAGGTCATCACCAATCCCGAATACCAGTTGGAGGAGAAGGAGCGCAACACCATGCTCAGCGAGATCAGCCACAACACGGTAGAGATAACCAATATCGTCAACGAACTGCTGGAGGTGTCGCAGGAAGAGAGCCGCCAGCACTACGAGCTGACCGACTACATCAACGTCAAGCAGCTTTGCCAAAAGATGATAGACCAGGCTGTCATCATCAGCAACGGCCGGCTGACTATGACACTTAACTGTCAGGTTAGCAACGAGTTCGTGATGCACAGCAACCGCCATGCCTTGGAAAAGATTCTCGGCCAACTGTTGAAGAATGCGGTGAAGTTCACCAATGAAGGCACCGTGGAGCTGAAGGTCTCAGAGCGTGCCAGCCACAAAGACATAGAGTTTGCCATCACCGATACAGGCATCGGCATCGACCAGCAGTATCATGACAAGATCTTTGAGCGTTTCTTCAAGGTTGACCACTTCAAGCAGGGATTAGGACTGGGACTGACCATGAGCCGCAAGATGGCCGAGCTGTTAGGTGGCACCCTGCAGATAGACAGCTCGTATCAGAACGGTGCCCGCTTCCTGCTGGTCCTTCCCGTTCAGCACACATAGATTTCACGCTGACAGCCGACTCACAACGTAGAGCGAGCATGAACAACCAACGACTGCTATATCACGCCACAGCCTTTCTGGTGGTCTCCATCTGGGGTTCTACGTTTGTATATACCAAACTGTTGCTGCTGGCAGGTTTGTCGCCTGCTCAGATATTCACCCTGCGCTTCATGATAGCCTACCTCATGCTGCTGGTGTACTGCCTGTGGCGGGGCATCCGATGGGTGGCCGACAGTTGGAAGGACGAGCTGCTGATGGCGGCACTGGGCATTGCGGGTGGTTCGCTCTATTTCCTGGCCGAGAATGGTGCCATGAACTATACCACGACCACCAACACGTCGCTCATCGTCTGTCTCTGTCCGCTGTTTGCATCAGCCCTCATCGGCATTTTCTACAAGTCGCAGCGCTTGAATCGCACACAAACCATCGGTACGCTGATGGCCGCGGCAGGCGTGGTCGTAGTGGTGATGAACGGCCACTTCGTGCTCCACCTCTCGCCCAAGGGCGACGCGCTGGCTTTTGTGGCCTGCCTCTGCTGGGCGGTCTACAGCCTGCTGATGATTCCTGCCAATGCCCGTTACGATACCATATTTATCACGCGCAAGGTGTTCTTCTACGGCTTGCTCTCCATGATACCCTATTTCGTGCTCCGTCCCGGTCTCAATGCGCACTTGCTGCTGGGTCAGCCAGCCCTCCTGTGGAACCTGCTGTTTCTGGGCTGCGTAGCCTCCACGCTGTGCTTTCTGGCCTGGAACTGGGCGATGAAGAAACTTGGGGCTGTCGTAGTCACCAATTATGTCTACTTCAACCCCGTCGTCACCATTATCTTCGCGTGGCTCCTGCTCGCGGAGTCCATCACCGTTTACTTCCTGCTGGGCACCCTGCTGATACTCGTCGGAAAGTACCTAAGCGACAGACGCTGAGTGCCGTCTTTGGGACATCATTATATTCGTGAGTGGCCCACTCAGTTCCGTGAGTGGCCTTCTCAGCTCAGTGAGTGGCCCACTCAGTTCCGTGAGTGGCCTTCTCAGCTCAGTGAGTGGCCTTCTCAATTCAGTGAGTGGC
>CAMJWJ010000045.1 GCA_946409435.1 uncultured Prevotella sp.
GATATACGCAGAAAAGGATAAGGTCACGCAGAAATCGCAGATATACGCAGAAAGTTTTTGGGGAAAAGATATTTCTTTATACTGCTCTTTCATTTCTGCGTATTTCTGCGTATTTCTGCGTGACATAAAAATGCGTGAGAGAAAAACCCTTCACCAAACGAGTAATATGCGATGATACAGCAAGACACGGTGAAGGGTTCGATGTGTGATGTGTGATTTAGGTCACGCAGAAATACGCAGATATACGCAGAAAAGGATAAGGTCACGCAGAAATCGCAGATATACGCAGAAAGTCTTTTATGAAAAGATATTTATTTATATTGCTCTTTCATTTCTGCGTATTTCTGCGTGACTTAAACAAAATCTGCGTGAGAGAAGATGGATGATGGATGATGGGTGACATCGCAGGTCTTTGCATTCACTTAACGAGTAATTCCAGTGAGTAGGGCAATCACGGTCGTAACTAGGCCACTCACGAAATTGAGTGGGCCACTCACGATCGTGAGAAGGCCACTCACGAAGTAAAAAAAATGATTGGAAGAATTCGCGAAGGGCATTGCAGGACGCGGTTACAAACATTATTATTCGCTTTCGTATCGGCAACCAACAACCAACACCTTTCGTCTCTCACCTCTCAACTCCCGGCTCTCACCCTTACCCATCACTATTCACCTCAAGTCATTGTCACACAGTATATTACACCGTTTGTGAAGGGTTGTTCTGAGTAATAATTCCACTTTCGCAAGTAGGATGTCCTATTATAGAAAATATAGTCCTACAGCCCTTGCAAAAAACAACGAATTGAACGGATTTTTACACAACGAATTAAAACGAATGACACGAATTGCCCGGTAATTTTTAAGGTCACGCAGAAATCCGCACTCCATCTGCATCAGTTGTTTAAAATTTATTTTGCATTATTTTTGTTCTTTATCTTGGCATTTCAATTATTTTGCTTATCTTTGCAGCAAAATAAAATATATCATGGAGAATATAATGACATTAGGGCCGGTATCATCAGTTAGTTGGAAATATTGGTCAGAGCTAAAAGACTTAAACAACAGTGTGAAACTGGAGCTTATCACACTGCTGAGTAACTCTGTTGCCAACTCCGTATCAGAAACCACATCTGAAAAAGGATGGACTAAAAGTTTTGCTGGTCAATGGCAAGATGACAGGACTACAGAAGAAATCATCAATGACCTAAGAGCAGCAAGAAACACCAAGATTAAGGAGGTAGAACTATGAAAGGTTACCTTTTAGACACAAACATCTGTATTTTCGCCTTGCGGGATATGTTTAACGTCAACAAGCGACTTGAAGAAATCGGTAGCCAGAGATGTTTTGTGTCTGATGTTACCATGATGGAGTTGCGTTACGGAGCCTACAAAAGCAAACAGAAAGAAGACAATCTTCATGTTGTAAACGAATTCCTCAGCAAGATGAAAATCATTCCCTTTGCAAACGCTATAGATGTCTTTTGCCAAGAAAAACTTCGGCTACAATCACTTGGCACACCCATAGAGGACTATGACCTGCATATAGGGTGTGCTGCCAAAGTAGCAAATCTTATTATGGTAACAGACAATGTCCAGCATCTCAGCCGTATTGAGGGTTTGGAGATTGAAAACTGGATAGAGAGACCATAAAAAATTGCCACAGAAAACGAGGAATTTAGACGAATCCAACGAATTACACAGTGAATTACACGGTGAATGACACGGTGAATGACACGGTGAATGACACGGTGTACGCACAATTGTTAAATTTAAATAACATAAGACAGTTTTTCTTGTTTGTTGACAAACTTTCAAAAGATTTTTCGTACTTTTGTCATTAAATAAAAAAACACTAATCTAAATTTAAAAACAAGTATGAAAAAAATGATGAACTGGGTGCTCGCCGCCACCCTTGTCTGCGGCGTAGGTACATTCACATCGTGTTCGACGGACAACGATGACAACCCCACACAGGAACAGGCAAAGAAAGACCGCAAGGAGTTTATCGAGCACACCCGCAAGAACCTGAAAGAGGTGGCCGAGAACCTGAACTTCACGACATGGCAGTCGGTGAACTACTTCAACAAGTACTTCAACCAGTACGTGCTGCTGAACGACAACTTCGACAAGGCTGTCAGCCGCACCTTCGGCGAGTTGATACAACGGTCGATGCAGCCCGCACCGGAAGGACTGGCAGCAATGGGCAAGAAATACCTGGCCACCATCAATTTTGCCGATTTCAACTACACCTTCGTCAGCACCGAGACGGGCTTTGACGTGAAACCCAACGACGATGAGGGCTTCGTGATGGAGATTGTGAGTGCGTATGATGAAAAGTACAACGCCAGGATAGCCATCAAGGGCACCGGCACGGAGTACAAACAGTCGAACGAACGGATGGGCAACGACTCGGTACAGGTAACCGTGAACTTTGCCAAGCACTACGAGCTGACGCTGAGCACCAGGGAGAACGGCAGCTGGGTGCCACGCATCACAGCCAGCAGCGACCTGACGGTTGAGCCGGCAGGCAATCTGCCCGAGGGTGTGCCCGCCAATGGCACGTCGATCCTCGAGGACGCATGGAACATGAAGGGTAACGTCGCCACCAACATCCCGGGCGACGCCACCAACATAGAGTTTAACATCGGACAGGATCCGCGCCAAAACAAAGCAGGCATGGCACTCGACTACATCCATAACGGCAAGAAGACCATAGGACTCAACGCCGTGGTGACCAACGAGAGCGGCTATACGGGAGCCATGTCGATGATGACCAACTCGAGCAGCATCCTCGACCTCGTTACCGCCGTCATGACGGGTAAGAGCATTGACCATCTGCAGCTGACACTGCTCGACGACCTGACCACCACGCTGAAGGTGACAGACTGTGAAAAGGTGATGAAGGTGCAGGCAGAGATGGCAAAAGCACGTCGTAGCTACGCCGACCAGGCTACCATCGATGCCTACGTCAGCGAGCTGAACGGGCTGATCAGCGGCACCATGAGCTGCAAGGGCGTAAACCAGGAGATTCCGATGCAGCTGGCTACGATGAAGGTGGGCGTTGACTGGTGGACGATGCCGGCTCTGAAGTTCGCCGACGAGAACGGTTTCGTGCCCATCTACCAGATGCTGGACCAGAAGTCCATGGAATATGCCATGAACATCATCGACCACGCTGCCGGCCCACTGCAGGATACGGCTATCATCATCCGTCAGCTGATCGGCGCACTGCAGAAGCTGAACACATCATTCCTGAACTCAAAAGCACACAAACAACCGATTTCAACGACAACAACACTGCTGGGGCGGTATCACAAAATGGGGAACTCAAGACCCCCGGGTGATACCGCCCCAGCTTACTGTTTAATGCTACTACCACGTACGGTAGGGATGGAGGCGTAGCTGACTGTTATAGTAGCGACGGTCACCAGTGACCTCTTTCCCGATGAAATGGGGGATAATTGGCTCGTCATCGACCGTCCGCAGCTCCACCTCGGCCATCACAAGGCCGTCGTTGTCGCCATGAAACTCGTCGACCTCGAAGGTGTGCTCACCACTCTTCACGAGCCACCGCGTCTTGTCGATGCGGCCCGGTTCGCAGAGCGTCATCAGCATCTCGGCATCGTCGAGGGGAATCTCCTGCTCGAACTCGTAACGGGACAGCCCACCGTCGAGCGACGGTCCCTTGATGGTGATATAGCCACGGGCGTCGCGGATACGGATGCGGACGGTGCGGCCGCGCTCGCTACAGATGTAGCCCTGCCGGATATGGCTGCTACCAAACGCCTCGCGCTTGTAAGAGTCGTCGAGGACCAAGAACTTACGCTCAATCTCCATGATAAAATCTTAATTAGTAATGAGTAATTAGTAATTAGTAATTATGATTAGTTTAAGCGCTTGAGGCTGCAATTGAGTCTGCAACAGAGTCCAGCTTGAGTCTGCGATTGAGTCTGCCACAGAGTCCAGCATGAGGCTACATATATACCATGCCGTTTTTCAGCCAGCAAGTCTAATCATAATTACTAATTACTCATTACTAATTACTAATTAATAAATTACATCATTCCAAAGGTCCAGACGAGGTAGATGATGGCCAGCACGATGAGTCCGCCGAAGATCCACTCGACGACTCTCTTACCCTGTTCTTCCTGTTTCTTGGCGTACGCCTCACGCTTTGCGTTTGTCTTTTTCTTGCTCATAGTCTTGTACTTTTTTAGTGAGAAATGAGGAATGAGGAATGAGAAATGCGTTCCCTGCCTCACGCCCATCACTCGTGGTTTGTAAATTAATTGATATTATTGTATTCTTATTTATGCCTTGTATTGATATGTACTCTTGTCAAAGGGCGAGAAACGGCGTTGCTCATTTGGCGCAACGCGCCTTTGGCCATCTCTCATTTCTCATTACTCATTTCTCATTTGGAATTTGCGTCTTCGACGGCAAATTCCATGAGGTATGCCTTGATGAACTCGTCGATCTTGCCGTCCATGACGCCATCGACGTCAGAGGTCTGGTAGTTCGTGCGGTGGTCCTTCACGCGGCGGTCGTCGAAGACGTAGGAGCGTATCTGGCTGCCCCACTCTATCTTCTTCTTGCCGGCCTCGATCTTCGCCTGCTCCGCAAGGCGTTTCTGCATGGCACGGTCGTAGAGCTGCGAGCGCAGCAGGGCCATGGCACGCTCCTTGTTCTTTGGCTGGTCGCGCGTCTCGGTATTCTCGATGAGTATCTCCTCCTCCTCGCCGGTGTCGGGGTCGGTGTACCAGTAGCGCAGACGGACACCGGACTCCACCTTGTTGACGTTCTGGCCGCCGGCACCACTGGAGCGGAAGGTGTCCCACGACAGCTTGGCGGGGTCGACATACACCTCGATGGTGTCGTCGACAAGCGGCGAGACGAAGACACTGGCAAAGCTGGTCATACGCTTGCCCTGCGCATTGAACGGCGACACACGCACGAGGCGGTGCACGCCGTTCTCGGACTTCAGATAGCCGTAGGCGTAGTCACCGCCCTCGATCTGCATGGTGACGCTCTTGATGCCTGCCTCGTCACCGTCCTGCAGGTTGGCGATGCTCACCTTATGACCGTGAGCCTCGGCCCACCGCATATACATACGCATGAGCATCGACGCCCAATCCTGCGCCTCGGTGCCGCCGGCTCCGCTGTTGATTTTCAGTACGGCATCCATGGGGTCCTCCTTCTGGCGGAGCATGTTCTTCAGCTCCAGGGCTTCGATGAGTGTGACGGCATGACGGTAGTCGGCGTCGACCTCCTGTTCGGTGACCATCTCCTCCTTGTAGAAGTCGAAGGCCAGCTGCAGCTCGTCGGCAGCAGTACGTACGTCGTGGTAGTCGTCTATCCAGCGCTTGATGGCCTTCACCTTCTTCATCTGCTCCTCGGCACGCTCGCGGTCGCTCCAGAAGTCAGGGTCCTGGGTGCGGAGGTCCTCCTCCTCATATTCCATCTGCTTCTCGTCGATCTTCAGGTAGTGACGAAGCTTTTCGGTGCGGTCAAGCACATCCTTTAGTTGGTCAAGTGTGATCATAATTTAATGAGTAATTAGTAATGAGGAATTAGTAATTATGATTAGACTCTTACGCTTGATTTTACCATGAATTTCTAAGTCCTTTTTATTGTTCCTGTTATACTTGTTAATATCTTGATTATTTCTTCGTTGTCCGAATTGATTGATTCATATTCCATATCAGACAGAACAGCACAAGAATGCAAACGACCAAGCCAGAAGTGCGTTTCATTTGCCTCTTTTAAGGCGATGGTCAGTTTCGTAAGAAAGTCTGCACGGCTTTGGGCATATTGGCTCTCAGCAATATTGGCACCAACGCTGGTACCACTACGATAGATTTGTCGAATCATGTCCTTGTCGCCCGATTTCTTTTTTGACAAATACTTGCACATATTGATTATACGGTCGGCAAACGACTCAGACTTATTCACTATGACATTCTCGTGCCTTTCCATAAGATATATTCCGCTCTTACAATTGTTGCACTATTATTTCTATTCGCTTATATTATTCTGCGCTTTTTCAACCTACAAGTCTAATCATAATTACTAATTATTCATTACTAATTACTAATTAATTACTATTCCTCGTACATGGCGTCGATTTGTTCCTTATAGTTTTCGTTGAGCACGCGGCGCCGGATCTTGAGGGTGTTGGTGAGTTCTCCCTTCTCCATGCTGAGGTGGTGGGGCAGCAGGGTGAAGCGCTTCACCTGCTCGTAGTGAGCCAGCTGCTGCTGGAGGGTGTCGATGCGCTCCTTCATCATGGCGATGATCTGAGGATCGGCACAGAGCTGCTCGCGCGACTGGAAAGGAATGGAGTGCTCGCGGGCATACTCCTCGAGAAGGGAATAGACGGGAATGATAAGCGCGGAGACGAACTTACGCTCGTCGGCAATGACGGCTATCTGGTCGATGTACTTGTCGACAAGCAGCTTCGACTCAATCATCTGAGGGGCAATATACTTGCCGTTGGAGGTCTTGAAGAGGTCCTTGATGCGGTCCTTGAGGAACAGCTCGCCGTCCTTCAGGTAGCCGGCATCGCCGGTGCGGAAGTAGCCGTCCTCGGTGAACGCGGCCTGCGTCAGGTCGTCGCGGTTGTAGTAGCCACGGGTGATGGTGGGACCCTTCAGCAGCACCTCGTCGTTGTCGCCGATGCGGATGCTGATGCCCTCGATGGGGATGCCAACGCTGCCGACGGTGAACGGCTTACCCAGGTGGTCGCACGACACGGTGGCCAGCGACTCGGTGAGTCCGTAGCCGACAATCATGTTGATACCGATGGAATGGACAAATTCCTCGACGTGGGCACTGACAGCGGCACCAGCCGTCGGGAAGAAGTGGGCGTTCTCCAGGCCCAGCTCCTTACGGACCAGCGAGAAGACGGTACAGTTAAGCATTTGGTACTCGGCATGCAGGGCCAGCGGCGGCTTCTTGCCTAAAGAGAGGTACTCGATGTTATGCCTACGGCCGACGCGCAGGGCATGGCGGAACACACGGCGCTCGACAGCTCCGCTGTGCTCGATCTTGTCCATCACGCCCATGTACACCTTCTCCCAGAAACGGGGAACGGCAGACATACACGTCGGATGGGTGTCGCGCATGGACTGCTGGACATCCTGAGGATGGGTGTTGACAATCATCGTAGCTCCGGCATAGAGGCACAGGATGGCCCAGCCGCGCTCGAAGATATGGGTGTAAGGCAGGAAGTTCATGATGCGGTCGTGCTCCGTCACCGGCACACACTTGCTGTTGGCCACAAAGGCGGCATTAAACTGACCGTGGGTGAGGATGACACCCTTGGAGTCGCCCGTGGTGCCACTGGTATAGAGGATGTTGGCGATGTCGTCGAACGACGCCTCTTGCCGCAGACGGTCCACCTCAGTCTGGCGGGGACTGCCCTCGCCCAGCTTGAGGAAGTCGGTGAAGTAGATGGCGTTGGGGTCGTGGGAGGAGATATGCACGGCAGGGTCGAAGACGATGATACGCTCCAGCGTCGGACACAGCGAGAAAGCCCGCCGAGCCTTATCGTACTGATCCTGCTCGCCGACAAAGAGGAAGCGGATCTTGGCATCGTTCACCATAAACTGAATCTGCTGCTCGCTGCTCGTGGCATAGAACGGAATGGTCACCGCACGGACTCCCCACGCGCCGAAGTCGCACTCGATATACTGCACAGAATTCTGCGAGAAGATACCGATGTTCTCCTGAACCTTCACGCCAAGGTTCAGCAGGGCGTTAGACACCTGCGTGACGGTCTGTGACACCTCGCGCCACGACAGCGACTGCCACTGCTTGCTGCCGAAGGGCTGATAAATCAACATTTCACGATCACCATACTTCTTTGCCTGCTCCTGTATGAGCACTGACATGTGGTATTTTGTCTCCATAAGCCAATTTTTATAAACTTAAGTGCAAAGGTACGAAAAAAATTAGAAATGAGAAATGAGAAATGGGAAATTATTTCTATCTTTGCACCAATTATGAAGATAGAACAGTACACACAAGAGGCTGTGGAACTGCTCAGGCAGCTCATCAGCACGCCAAGCATCAGCCGACAGGAAAAGGCGGCAAGCGACATTTTGGCCGATTTCATCGGGAAATGCGGATTGCCCGTGACACGCATAGGCAACAACATCCTGGTGCAGGAGACCATCGACACGCAGAAGCCCACACTGCTGCTGAACGCCCACATCGACACCGTGAAACCCGTGGCGACATGGACACGCGACCCCTTCGTGCCCACCCTGGAGGGCGACCGACTCTACGGACTGGGCAGCAACGACTGCGGCGGCGGACTGGTCAGTCTGCTGGCGGCCTACCGCATGCTGCGGGGGCAGGACTTGCAGTATAACGTCGTGTTCTTAGCATCCTGCGAGGAGGAGGTGAGCGGACAGAACGGTTTCTCGATGGCACTGCCCCACCTGCCGACCATCGACGTGGCCATCGTCGGCGAGCCGACAGGCATGCAGCCGGCCATTGCCGAGAAGGGACTGATGGTCATCGACGGCGTGGCACACGGCAAGAGTGGACATGCCGCACGCAACGAGGGTGTCAACGCCATCTACGAGGCACTGGACGACCTGGTATGGCTGCGTGACTACCGCTTCAAGAAGAGCAGCCCACTGCTCGGCGACACGAAGATGAGTGTCACGGTGCTGAACAGCGGCACGCAGCATAACGTCGTACCCGACGAGTGCCGCTTCGTCATTGACGTGCGCACCAATGAGTTCTACCAGAACGAGTATCTCTTCGCCTTCTTGCAGAAACACATGAAGAAGTGTCAGCTGACGGCACGTTCCTTCCGCCTGTCGTCGTCGCACATCGACAGCAACCACCCGCTGGTACAGCGCTGCATAGCCATGGGCATGACGCCCTTCGGCTCGCCGACGCTCAGCGACCAGGCACTGATGCCCTTCCCCTCGTTCAAACTCGGACCGGGCGACAGCGCACGCAGCCACTCAGCCGACGAGTACATCTGCATCAGCGAGATAGAACAGGCTGTCAGACAGTACACAGAACTAATGAGAAATGAGGAATGAGAAATGAGAAATGAACAACGAGTAATTAGTAATTAGTAATGAGTAATTAGTAATTATGATTACCTTATTTCCCTTCGTATCATTATCTACGAATTGGAAGCGCGCAGCATAATACGGATTATTCGGGTTATCCGTATAATTCGTATCATTCGTCGTTTTAAAAAAGTCCGCATTAGTCCGTGTCAGTCCGCTGCAAAAAAACGCAAAAGTCCGTGGCTCAGGAGCCCAGCCAGTTCTCGGGGTTGAGTTTCGTCGTCTCGCGGCGCAACTGGAACTGCAGGATGTTGTCCTGGCCGACGCGGCCGAGCGATTGGCGGGTGGACACCTTCTGTCCGCGGTGGACATTGACGCTGCTGAGGTTACAGTAGACGGAGATGTAGCTGCCATGACGTACCATGACAACCATCGTACCACCAAAGCTGAACACAGCGCTGACCTCGCCATCGAAGATAGAGCGGGCCTGTGCGCCCGACTCACCCTGGATATTGATGCCCTTGTTGTCGAGCGTCACGTTGCTCAGTCCCTCGACGTTATACTGTCCAAAATGGCTGACGACACGGTATTTGCCAGTGATAGGCATGGGCAGACGGCCACGGTTGCTCTCAAAGCTGCCAGTGATGCGCTGATCCTCTGACGGCGCTTTCAGTACCGCCTCAGCCTCCTTGCGAGCCGACGCCACCTCCTTGGCATGTTCGCGGGCATCGGCCTCGGCACGTGCCTCCTCGGCACGCAGGCGCTCCTTAGCCTCACGGGCCTTACGCTCGGCAGCCTCACGGTCTTTCGCGTTCTTGGCTGCCTCAGCCTCACGACGGGCTTTCTCCTCACGCTCACGGGCTTCGGCAATGCGGCGGGCATTCTCGCGGGCGGCGGCCTCGGCAGCAGCCTTCTTACGGGCCAGCTCGGCCTGCCGTTTCCTGGCTGCCTCGGCCTCGGCACGGCGCTTAGCCTCAGCAGCAGCACGCGCCTTCTGACGGGCCACCTCTTCAGCTATCAAGCGGTCGATCTGGGCGTTCAGCGCAGCATCCTTCTTCTGCTGCTGGGCAATGATGCCCTGGATGGTCTTCTGCTCTTTCTGCAACGACTTCACCACGTTTTGCTGCTCGGTCTTCTTGCTCTCCAGCGAGCGTTGCTCACGTTCACCCTTGGCCAGCAGGCTCTCCTTCTGCATCTTGGCTTCAGTGATTTCCTTCAGCTGTCGGTCGACAGACTCCTGCTGCGACTTTACCTCATCGCCCTGCACATGCTGGTAGGCAGCATACTCCCGCATAAAACGCATACGCCGGAACATCTGCGAGAGATTGTCGGCACTGAAGATAAACATCAGCTGGCTCTGTGACGTGCGGTTGCGGTGCATGTAGCGTAGTGACTTGACGTAGCGCTCCTTGCATGCGGCCAGTTCCTGCTGTAGCTGTTCAAGCTGGATGGTCATCTCTTCGATCACGACATCTAATGTGTCAAGCTCACGGCGGATGCTCTCTATGGTACGTCGCTTGCCTTCTATCTCGGTATTGAGAATCATGAGGTTCCGCAACCGGTTCTTGACATCCTTCTGGTTGCTGGCCAGCCGCTGCTGCTGTTCCTTGATCTGCTGCTGGATGCGCTGCCGCTGGTTCTGCAGCGACTCAACGGTGGCAGGCTGCTGTTTCGTCGTCGTCGCCTTCTTTCGTGTCTTCTTGACAATAACGGTCTTCTTGCCCGCCGTGGTACGCTTCTGGGCGTAGCCTACGGCAGGACATGCCAGCATCAGACAGAGCAGGATATAAGCAATTCGTTTCATCAGCTATTGTTAGAGAGACATAAATCGGCGCAGGATTTCATCTATTTCCACCTGACGGTACTTGCCCGACAGTTCGGTACGCGTCTCCCAGTTATCGTCGGCACCCATATAGTTGAACACCATCTCGAACTTCACCTCCTTCTCGGGCACGTTGAACTTAACCTTATGCGTCATGGGGAACATCTTCCGGCCATTGCGCTTGAAGTCCACATAGTCCCAGTTCAGCTGGTAGTTGCCACGATAGCGGTCGTTGTACATGATGTTGGCCATCTTCACACGTGCCGTCTCGCGGTCGGCCAGCCAACGGTACGACATCTTGTCGTTGTCCATCGAGATGATGACATCGTCGTCGACACCGGGAGTGGCTTCGTAGCCCTTCAGCAACTTGTCGGTCAGCTTCTGCTTGCCGGGCTGGAACAGCTCGTTCCAGAAGAGGGCCTGCAGGACAAAGAAGTCAATGCCGCTATTACGGAAGAAGTCCAACTGCTTGTAGGGCACCTTCAGGTACTGCTTGTTGATGCGGTCGATGATGAGCGCATATTCCGGCGTAAACTCCAGACGGGCAGCCTCAACAAAGCCGAAGGCCATCAGCTGCAGGCGGATGACGTCGTCGCGCTTCATCTTCAGGTTACCGGTGAGCGTCATCTGACGGGCACCCATCTCCACAGAGAACTTCACCTTCGACGTAATAAACCGTGCATGCTGGAAGTTGTCGGTAACATGCTGCAGGAACTCTACAGGCTTCAGCTCTGCCGACTTGTTGGCAGCGGCCTGTCCTGGTGCAGTCTGTTCTGGTGTGGTCTGTCCGGCATCAGCGTTCGCAGTCTTAGACTTCTTCGACAAGCCACGGCCTGACGTCTGACTGGTCGTTCCGCCGTCCGACGAATGGCGCCCCAGCCCGCGCTGCGAGCTGCACGATGTCACAAATACCAATGCTGCCAAGGCTGTGGCAACAGTCAAAAATCGTAGCGGTTTCATTCTTTCAGATATTTTCTTAGTTTGATTTTCCTTGTCAGTACCTGCAGGCGCTCACTGGTCAGCTCGGTGCTGCCGCCGGCCTTCTCCAAAGCCTGTTGCCAGTAGGCCACGGCCTCGTCGATGTTGCCCACATGATAGTAGATGTCGCCGGCATGTTCGAGCAGTACTGCCGACGTGTCGCTGTCGCAGGCCAGCGTCTGGTCGATATAGATCTTTGCCTCGCTGTAGCGCTGCTGCATGAAGAGAATCCAGGCATAGGTGTCAAGGTAAGTGGCATTCTTCGGCTCGGCCTTGATGGTACGGTACGACATCTGTTCGGCCTTGTCAAGCTGTTCGCCGTTGACACTGAGGTAGTAGGCATAGTTGTTCAGACAGCCCATGTTGTCGTCCTTCCACTGCAGGCAGGAGTCGTAGGCGGCGTAGGCCTCCTGTTCCATTCCCTTCTGGTGCAGGATGTCGCCCATGACGGCATAGAAGTCGCTGACGATGGCAGGGTCGCTCTCCTGGGTGATGACACCGATACCGTTCTGGAAGGCATTGAGGGCATCGTCGAGGTCACCCTTCTGATAGCACGCTATGCCCTGGTAGTAATAGAACGCCATCTCGTCGGGATTGTACTGGCGCGCCTCTCGACACAGTTCGATGACGCGGTCACGGTTCTGCGCCTGCCAGGCATAGCTGACCAGCTGCAGACGGGCAGAGGCATTGTCGGGCGTCAGCCGCAGCACACGCTCCAGCACCGTGCTGATACTGTCGCTCGGCATCTTCTTCAGGTTCATATACGTTGCCCAGAGCAGTGCAACATCAGCATCGCCGCGTGGCCCATCCATAATACGGCGGAACAGCTGCAGCACCCGTGTGGAGTCTCCCCCACTCGCCTCGCTCTCGGCGACGACCTGCCGCATGATGCTGATGCGGTCCTCCGTGGTGGCGTTACGGTTGTCCAGCAGCCGTTCTATCATACTTGCCACATTGACGGAGTCGTGCTGCTGGTTGTAGTGTGCCAGCATGGCCATCTGCACGTTACGGTTGTCAGGCTCGGCCTTGAGTATCTTGTCATAAAGAGCCAGCGCTTTCTTCTGCTGTCCGTTCAGGTAGAGCGTGTTGGCATACAGGCAACGGTAGTTGTTGTCGTTAGGATACTGGTCAGCCAACAGCTTCATCTCCTTGATGGCCGCCTTCTTGTCACCCTTACGGGTATACAGGCTGCTCTTGGCAAACGACAGGCGTTCGCTCTTGCCTTCAAGGGTCTCCAACTGCGAAAGGGTACGTATGGCATTGTCGTAGTCCTCGTTCTGCTCGTACAGCTGAGTCAGGTATCCCAACAGCTCGTCACGGTCATGCTGCAAGGCGTAGAGCCGTTCCAGCATCTCGACGCCTTTCTTGTAGTCACGCATCTTGATATAGGCGTTGGCCAGCGTCTCAATGTAGGTCGTATTGGCAGGCTCGGCCTCGGCGGCCTTCTGCCAGTAGCTGAGTGCTACGTCGCGCTTCTTGAGCGACATGTAGTACTTGGCCAGATAGTAGTAGGCCTCGGAGCGCGTGGAGTCTATCTCTAAACAGTGGCGGAACAGGTCGAAGGCAGCATCGGCGTTTCCTTTCTCCTGTTCGCAGACCGCTTCGAGGAAAAAGGCGTCATACTTTCTCTGCTCCTGCTGGGCAAAAGATGCGAGAGACAGAAATAATAAAATGAGAAATGAGAAATGAGAAATGAGAAATGAGGTGTCCCACTTCCCTTTACTCCCACTATTTATTATTCCGAAAATATTCATTACCCGCTTGTTTAACCATTATGTTGCTTCGCTTTCGTGAGATTGCTCATTTAGCATTTCTCATTACTCATTTGGCATTTTTCATTACTCATTTCTCACTTCTCATTTGGTGCGAAGCGCCTTATCTCACGCCGGTATGTCCGTAGCCGCCTGCTCCGCGCTCCGTCTCGTCCAGCTGCTCCACCACGGCCAGCTCGGCCTGTTCGCAGCGGGCAATGACCAGCTGTGCGATGCGCTCGCCGTCGTTCACGGTGAAATCATCCTGCGACAGGTTCACCAGCACCACGCCCACCTCGCCGCGATAGTCGGCATCTATTGTGCCGGGGGCGTTCAGCACCGTGAGCCCGTGCTTCAGGGCCAGCCCGCTGCGGGGCCGCACCTGTGCCTCGTAGCCCTCGGGCAGTGCGATATACAACCCTGTCGGGATAAGTCTCCGCTCCAGCGGCCGGAGCACCACGGCTTCGTCGAGGTTAGCCCGCAGGTCCATGCCGGCACTCTGTGGTGTAGCGTATGCGGGCAATGGGTGATGTCCGCGGTTGACGACGTTAATCTTAATCATATCGGTACGTTTCTTTATCTAATAAGGTGCAAAGGTAATGATTTCTATTGAAACGACCATCATTTTCACCTTAAAAAGTATTATTTCAGCGTTTTTTACTACGAACACACGCAAAAGTCAGGGAAAAGTCGTACCTTTGCAGCTATGATGAACTGGACACAACTGATTTCCAACAAGCGGCTGGGGCAGGAGCATCGCCACACCGAGCGTCACGACGACCGCACGGAATTTAAGCGCGACTACGACCGGCTGATTTTCTCGGCGCCGTTCCGCAGGCTGCAGAACAAGACACAGGTTTTCCCGCTGCCGGGCAGTGTGTTTGTACACAACCGGCTGACGCACTCCTTAGAAGTGGCCAGCGTTGGCATGTCGTTAGGCAGCGACGTGGCACAGCGGCTGATACAAGACAAACGCACCGAGCTGCGTGGTACGCAGTTTGAGCAGATAGGCCAGATCGTGTCGACGGCCTGTCTGGCCCACGACCTTGGCAACCCTCCCTTCGGGCACTCCGGCGAGAAGGCCATCCAGACATTCTTCACCGAGGGACCTGGCCATGCACTGCGCGAAAAGGTGTCGCAAGGTTTCTGGGATGACATCACCCACTTCGAGGGTAACGCCAACGCCTTCCGTCTGCTGACGCACCAGTTCAAGGGCCGGCGTGCCGGTGGTTTTGTGATGACCTATTCCACGCTGGCCAGCATCGTGAAATATCCCTATGCCTCGTCGGCCGCCGGACGGAAAGGCAAGTTCGGCTTCTTCCAGTCGGAGCAGGAGTACTACCAGCGAATTGCCGATGAAATGGGCATTATTTGCACTTCTAAAGCTGGCGAGCCACTGCGTTACGCCCGCCACCCGCTGGTCTATCTCGTCGAGGCAGCCGACGACATCTGCTACGAGATTATGGACTTGGAGGATGCCCATAAGCTGAAGATCCTGTCATACGACGAGACCGAACAGCTGCTGCTGGGATTCTTCGACGAGGACACCCAACAGCGCATCCGCCGCCGCATCCACGACGAGGAACTGGAAGATCCCAACGAGAAGGTGGTGTACATGCGTGCCTGCGTCATCGGCAAGCTGGAGAACGAGTGTGTCAAGGTCTTTGTCGACCACGAGGACGAGATACTGGCAGGCTTCTTCACCGGCAGCCTCATCGACCACATCAGCGAACGGCAGCGCGAGGCCTATCGCCGCTGTGCAGCGCTGTCGGTGCAGCGCATCTACCGCAGCCGCCCCGTGCTGGACGTCGAGTTGTCGGGTTACAAGATTATGGAGACGCTGATGGAGCAGATGACGGAGGCTGTCATGCACCCAGAGCGCTACTATTCCAAACAGCTCATCGACCGTGTGTCGTCGCAGTACGACATCGGGGCTGCTGACTTGGAGACACGCATCATGGCCGTCATCGACTATATTGCCGGCATGACGGATGTCTACGCCCTTGACGTCTATCAGAAAATCAACGGTATCTCACTGCCCATTGTCTAAAATCAGCAGCGTCTCACTGCCCACTGTCTAAGCGGATGACGTCGTCGCACAACAGGCTGACACCGGGGCGGTGGGTAATGAATATCATGGTCTTCTCCTTGCAATAGGCAAAGAGACGGCTGAATAGCTCGTGCTCCGTCTGTTCGTCGAGCGACGAGCTGATCTCGTCTAACAACAGGATGCCACCGGGACGCAGCAGGCCACGGGCTATGGCGATGCGCTGTGCCTGGCCCTCGCTGAGTCCGATGCCCCGCTCGCCGAGCGGACAGTCGAGACCGCCGGGCAGGTCGAAGACGAAGTCGGCCATAGCGACATGCAGCACCTCGCGCAGCTCGTCGTCGGTAGCCTCCGGGCGCGCCAGCTGCAGGTTGTAGCGCACGGTGCCGCTCATCAGCGTGTTACCCTGTGGTACAAAGACGAAGTGGCGCCGCGTGTCGGCACTGACCGGCAGCTCGTGGCCGTCGGTATCGTAGATGGCCACCCTGCCCTGCTGTGGCTCTATGAAAGCCAGCATCAGGCGGAACAGCGTGGTCTTGCCGATGCCCGTCTGGCCCATGATAGCCGTCTTGGCAGCCGGACGGAAGTCGTGGCTGAAGTGGTCGACCACCAGACGGTCGCCGGTAGCATAGCCAAACGACACGTCGTCGAGGTGCAGCCCTAAGGGAGTGGCCGAGAGCACCGTGTCGGCAGGTCCGGCCGTGGGGTTGACCACCGTCTCGAGTTGTACCAGACGGTCGATGCTGGCCGTAGCGTAGAAGAACTGCGGCAGCATGTTGAGCAGGTTCAGTATGGGGTGCTGTATCTGTCCCACCAGTTGGAGGAACGACGTCATGACACCAAACGTGATGGCGCCTGCACGCAGCTGCAGGCCGCCCCACACGAAGGCAAACAGATAGCCCAGGGCGAAGGTGGAAGCCAGCAGGATGCGTGAGATGACAGTGAAGCGCGTACGACGCAGCACATGGCCCATCAACTGGTCCTGCATGCCGTTGAGCCGCTCGGTCACCCACTGCTCACTGCCCAGTGAGCGCAGCACGGCGTTGTGCTCCATACCCTCCTGCACCTGCATCTGGATGGTACTCTCCTGTCGGCGAATGTCGAGGGTCATGGTGCGCAGTCGGCGAGCCACCAGTTTGCCGAGCACGGCCACGAGGGGGGTCGTCACCAGCAGAGCCAGGGCCAGCCGCCCGTCCATGGAGTAGAGCAGCAGGAAGGCTCCCGCAAGCTGGACGCCTGTGACCACCAACTGGGGCAAGAGCGACGTGGTGACGTCGGCCACGGTGTCGATGTCCTTCGACAGACGCGAGGTGACGTCGCCGGAGTGCAGCTGGTCCTCGAACATCTGACGGTTGAAGAGGCTGCTGAATACGCGCAGCCGGATGGTGTTCGACTGGAAGACGCTGGCCTTGGTGGACATGTAGTAGAACAGCTGGCGCAGCAGGATGCCGCCGACAACCAGTGCTACCAGCAGTGCCACCATCACAATCAGGTCATGGGTAGTACCCGTACGGATGGTCACGTCGATAAACTGCTTGCTGAACCATATCATGAGCAGTCCCATCAGCACCTGCACGATGCCGATGACGACGCGCACCAGGCTGTTCCACCTGATGCCGCGCATGTTCTCCCAAACCCACCTGACGTACTTCATCGAATTATATCAAAATCAACTATGAACTATGAACTATGCACTATGAACTATGAACTACGAACTATGAACTACGCACTACTCCACAATGCCAATCTCCTGCCACTGTGCCACCATCGCTTCGACGTCGGCACGGGCCTGTTCGGGGCTTACCTCATACTCTTCGCAGAGGGCAGCCGTCAGACTGTCGATGCTGAAATCGCCCATCTCACCGGCCTTTCTCCACAGCCATGCGGCCGTCTCGTTCAGACTGATGAGTTTACCAAAGTCGATGGTGCCAAGACCCTCACCGACTATCACATGTTCACCGCACACGTCGCGCAGCACAAATCCTTCTTTTTGTTTCATGTCTTCTATTTTATTTAACCTAAATTCCGCAGCACTTTAGTTTAACTTTATTTATAAGTACCTGAGCAACAAAAAGTTCTTGCGAGGCAAGCGGCAGAGCCGAGCGGCCCAGGATTTTATCATGTCAGATTTTTCACTTATCTTAGTGCTGCAAAATCAAAACAAGCAAAATCATCAATGACATGGCAAAGGTAAGCATAAAATCTGAGAAAATCACTCCTTTTGGAGGAATATTTCACGTGAGAGAGCTTTTTTCCCGTTACGTCGGCCCCGTTATCGACAAAGTGTTGGGTCTCCGATGTACTTCATACGGCTATCAGTACAGCGAGATTGCGGGTTCGCTGTCAAGCGTCTACTTCTGTGGCGGTGACTGCGTTGAGGACGTGACGAGCCACCTGATGCCCCATCTCTCGCTTCATCCTACTCTGCGCACATGCAGCTCAGACACCATCTTGAGGGGCATAACCATTCATACCAGAACCCTTTTGCACTCGCTGACGGATGAGAAACAGACTTTGAGGGTCAACGACAGCATAAAGCCCCTATAATGCTTGACGGGGTAAGGGGAAACTGGGCGAGGACAACACGTAATTGCACCTGTAGTGGCTGGAGATTCCGCAGATGGAGGGCAAGACGGCAAAATCAGTCCGCATGACTATTAGTTGCGGATTTTAGGTATGAAACCTTTTGGGGTTATAACGTTGCATATTGAATGTGTTTTGAGAGAAAGTTCTATAATCCGATGTCTTTCCTGTTATCGTAAACGGATTCTCTATCAAAGAAATGACAGTTGGAATATCCACTCCTTCGTATTTGTATTTCATTTTATATCAATAAATTACGTGTTAAACGGTAGAAAAG
>CAMJWJ010000046.1 GCA_946409435.1 uncultured Prevotella sp.
TGTGGGAAGTGTGGGAAGTGTGGGTTCTTTTTTCCTTTCCCTACTATATACGCGCACGCGCGCATAGGGTGACGCAACGCCGAAGTCAGGAAATAAGCAGCAATACGTCCTCTTTAGAAGATATGTAAGACGCAAAAGCCAGATACCGTAATGACATTTCATGCTTTCATGCAAGGATTTCGTACAATTTCCTTTTCTTTTTCTTTCGTGTTTCAAAAATAATTCCTACCTTTGCAATCAAGCAGTGGCAAACAGGCCCTGAGCGCAAGGCAGCCCTGTGACTTTCGTGGTTAAACAACAGCATTAGCAGTTATTCGGCGTGTCTGAAATGTAGGAAGTTTTAAACACAATGTTCGTATAACGGTAAATGACTAATTCTGCACTCAAGTAGTGCGGACATGTCACTTATCTATACGAACGGGTTTTTCCTACAACCTCAGACACGGATAAGGTGTGGTTCGCACTTTTTTCGTGTCTTTTGGTTTGTATGGGGATGACCCGTTTCCCGATAAGTGCTATGCTCCTAAAGCTATTTGAGTATGGCAAAGAAAATCCAGCTGGGCTACAAGGAGATCGAATCTCGCTTGCAGTCGCTGAAGCGTACAACATTACCAGTCGATCATATCGGCTATCAGTTACTATATGCCTTTGGCAAGAGTGAACGCGACATCCAGCGCTACCGGGATGGCAAGGGAGTGCTCAAGACCTTTGACGGACTGCTCATCAAGGGCTTGTTCTGCTATCGAGGCACTAATGTCACAAGGCTTACTGCGGAACTTGAAAGTCTGAAACGTGACATTCAGGTGCTGAAGGCTGCGCCCAAGATTGTAGCCGTCAGCGACGGGCAGACGTTACTGGCCTACGACTTGCGCGAGAAAGACACCTATGAGAATACGCTCGAACGTGTCTATTGCGACTTCGCCTTCTTCTATCCGCTGATGGATGTGGAGCGCGTTCACTATGTGGAGGAAAGTCCTGCCGATGTGAAGGCTGCCGAGAAGTTGGCCAAGCTGCACGATGAACTGCGCGCCTACAACGAGTTCCGTTCAGACAGCGACCTGCACGACCTGAACATTTTTATTACTCGCCTGCTGTTCTGCTTCTTTGCTGAAGACACGGGCATCTTCGAGGGCAATCTGTTTACGGACAGCATCCAGCGATTTACGAAACCTGACGGTTCAGACCTGTCGCAATACTTAGACGAGACGTTCAACGTGATGGACCTCTCGCTGCGACCTCACGACATCCCCAGCATCGTGAAGCAGTTCCCCTACGTCAATGGCGGTCTCTTCTCAAAACATATCCAGATTCCCAAGATGGGACAGAAAGCCCGACGGATTATCATCGAGTGTGGCGAGCTGGACTGGAAGGACATCAATCCCGACATCTTCGGAAGCATGATCCAGGCGGTGGTCAATCCGGAGGAACGTGCCAATCAGGGTATGCACTATACATCGGTACCCAACATCATGAAGGTCATCAATCCGCTGTTTATGGACGATCTGCGAAAGAACTACAACGAATTGAACGAATTTTACGAAAGCAAGAAGCAGCTGCGCGACATCGGGGCACTCACCACGAAGCAGTTCTACGAGGAGTGCAAACAGATTAAGAAGCGTGGCGATGCCTTGCTACGTCGCATGAGCCGCATGAAGTTCTTCGATCCTGCTTGCGGTAGTGGCAACTTCCTGATTATCACCTACAAGTGTCTGCGCTTCCTCGAAATGGATATCCTCTCGCTACAGCGCAAGTGTACGCCGGAGGGTGAAATCCTGTTTGTCGATAACAGCGTCATCAGTCTCAATCAATTCTATGGCATCGAGTTGCTCGACTTCCCCCACGAGGTGGCTATGCTCTCCCTCTGGTTAGCCGAGCACCAGATGAACACCAAGCTAAACGAAAACTTCGGCGTCAACACCAAAGCCCTGCCACTGAAGAACATCACCCAAATCGTCTGTGGCAATGCCTGTCGAATCGATTGGAATACAGTTTGTCCGCATACCAAAGATGAAGAGGTCTTTGTGTTTGGCAATCCGCCGTATTTGGGGGCAAGGTTACAAGAAGAGATTCATAAAAATGATATGCAGATAGCGATAGGGGATGTAATTGCTTTTAATAATCTTGACTACATCTCAACTTGGTTTTACTGTGGGAGCAATTATATTAAAGGAAGTGAAGCGAAGTTAGCCTTTGTAACAACAAATTCTATTTGTCAAGGTGAGCAGGTATCACTCTTATGGCCTTATATTTTGGAGAATGGAATTGAAATTCAATTTGCATATCATTCTTTCAAATGGTCAAACAATGCAAAATATAATGCAGGAGTAACCTGTGTTATTATAGGATTAGGAACAGCACGTCAATCTACTAAATACTTATACGATGGGATAAACAAAATACATGTAAGCAATATTAATCCATATCTTGCAGAAGGTTCTTCAAATATAGTAGAAAAGCGAAACAACTCAATATCAGGTTTCCCCAATATGTCATTTGGGAGTATGCCCAATGACGGAGGACATTTGTTGTTGGATGAATACGAGAAGGATCAATTGCTGAGCGATGATACCCGCGTAAGAGAACTTATACATCCTTTACTTGGTGCACAAGAGTTTATTCGTGGTGAAAAGAGATATTGTCTTTGGATTACAAACAATCAACTTTCTTTGGCTTTATCAATATCAGCTGTCGCAAAAAGGATAGAAAAATGCAAGGAGGTTAGGGCATCCAGTAAAAGAGATAGTACATGTGCTTTAGCAAATGTTCCATATCAATTTGGAGAGATTAGGTACAAGGAAAGTAATTGTATAATTGTTCCAGGAGTTTCGTCAGAAAATAGGTATTACATTCCTATGGGATATCTGGATAAAGGCACGGTGATAACGAATTCAGCTTTTGCAATATATGATGCTCCCATATGGCTTTTTGGCATCTTAACCTCTGCTTTGCACATGATTTGGGTAAAGACTGTTGGTGGAAAATTAGAAACCCGATACCGATATTCCGCTCAACTTTGCTACAACACTTTCCCCTTCCCCAAAATCTCGTCCGGAAAGAAAGAAGAAATCAAACAGGCGGCAGAGGAAGTGTTGGTGACACGGGAGTTCTACCCGGAAAAGACTTTGGCTGAACTTTACGACCCAGACAAGATGCCGCAGAACTTGCGCGAGGCCCACGCCCGACTGGACGATATTGTGGAAAGTTGCTATCCCGGCTATCCTTTCGCCAACGACGAAGCCCGCCTGGAATGTCTGTTTAAGTTGTATGAAAAGATGACGAAGAAATGAAAAATACAGGAATGGTATTAAGGTTTCATCTCATTAAACATCGTGATGTCTGCATCAAACAAACTGATGATTTCGTCAAGATGAGGGTTGCTACGTTGAACTATGACAGCAACGTATTCAATACCATTCTCACCCTTTACCTCAGTTGCCCGTATGGCATATTGCTTTTGTTGTTCTGCACCGTAAAACCACCGGAGAAACAAACGAGAACGCTGGGCTTGCTGTCCACCATCCATGCTGCACATGTAGAGCAGAATGTCTGGATTCTGACGGAAGAATTCCTCAATGATACAGATAACGGTCTGAGCAATCTAGGTTATATTATAATCTGTTTTGAAATACAAGTGTCCATTCTCCTCCATTACGTCATAAGGAGAATGGGTGTTGATGATATGTATGTCAAGGGACTTCATCTATATCCACTCAAGTTCATAGTATCCAGACTCAGCGGCCTCTTTCTTCTTTCGCTGACGTTCAGCATACCATTCTTGGGCTTCTTTCTGGCGTCTTGCTTTTATCTGCCGTCCACGGTCCAACAGTGCAAGGAAATCCTCACGTGTCCACTTCTTTACATTATCAGTAACATCCATTGTCATGTCATTTTGATTTCTGGGGGCAAAGTTACGAATAAAAATTGAATAAACAAATAAATATGGAACAAAAAAGTAACAACATCGTAGATATACGCTACCTGCAGACGGGGGAGGCGAGTGCCACTAACGAGCTGGGAATGCGTGAGATGCAGGCCAAGGCATACGAGGCCCGTGACAAGCGGTTTCTGCTGATTAAGGCACCGCCGGCATCGGGTAAGAGTAGGGCGCTGATGTTCATTGCGCTCGACAAGTTGGAGCATCAGGGGTTGAAACGCGTGGTGGTGGCTGTGCCGGAAAAGAGTATCGGCCGCTCGTTTCAGAACACGAAGTTGAAGCCCTACGGATTCTTCGCCGACTGGGAGGTAGCACCGTACTTCAACCTGACGGACGTGAAGAACGAGAAAGACAAGAAAGGCCGTTTCATCGAATTCTTCCGCCAGTCGAGAACGAAGATATTGGTCTGTGCTCATGCCACTCTAAGAAACGGCATGAAGGAGATTTCGGACGAGGATTTCAACGACACGCTATTGGCGATAGATGAGTTCCACCATACCTCGGCTGATGCCAACTCGAACCTTGGCGATGTGGTGCGCCGAGTGATGAATAACTCCACGGGACACATCGTCGCCATGACAGGCAGTTACTTCCGTGGTGATGGTATACCTGTGCTGAGAGTAGAGGATGAGGCCCGCTTCTATCCCGTCACCTATAACTATTACCAGCAGTTGAACGGCTATAAATATCTGAAGAACCTCGTGCTGGGCTACCACTTCTATCATGGCTCGTATCTTGACCATATCCACGAGGTGCTGGACACGACGAAGAAGACCATCATCCATATTCCCAGCGTGAATGCCAGAGCATCAACAGGTCTGGGCAAGTATGCCGAGACGGATGAGATTATGAAAAAGATTGGCACGTTGGAGTATAAGGACTATAACACAGGCATCTATCACGTCCGCACCCAGGACGGGCGATTGCTGAAGGTGGCCGACTTGGTGGAGGACGACATGAAGGAACGCAACATGGTGCAGGGCTATCTACAGCGAATGAAGCACAAGGACGACATGGACATCATCATCGCCTTAGGCACCGCCAAGGAGGGTTTTGACTGGCAGTGGTGTGAGGTTTGCCTGACGGTGGGCGTGCGTGGCTCGCTGACGGAGGTGATTCAGATTATAGGACGATGCACGCGAGACTGCAAGGGGAAGGAAACGGCGAAGTTCGTCAACTTGATAGCCATGCCCGAGGCAGAGCAGAGCGATGTGAAGGTGGCTGTGAACGACTTCCTGAAAGCCATCACTGCCTCGCTGCTGATGGAACAGGTGATGGCTCCCAGTTGGCGGTTCAAGACCGTGAAGGATAATGAAGAAGATGATGACGACAAAGGCAATCCGCTAAGGACGCTGATAGTGGAAGGGCTGAAACCACTGTCGAGTGAGAAGACACGGCTCATCGTGCAGGAGCAGTTGGACGACCTGAAGGCTGCTATCCTGCAAGACGACATGGTAGTGAAGGCCATCAGCGGATCTACCACGGCAGAGACCATCACACAAGCCTTAATCCCCAAGGTGATTCGAGAACGCTATCCTGACTTGTCGGAGGGCGAAGTGGAGGAAGTGCGCCAACGGGTGTTGCTCGACACGATGATTAAGGGCAACGATATCGTGGACGAGAAGGGCGAGCCGATAGATATGAGTAAGGTTGGCGACGATGAGCAGGAAAGCGAAGGCAACCGTCTCATCAAGATTGCCAATCGCTTTATCAACATCGACAAACTGAGTATCAACCTCATCGACACCATCAATCCTTTCCAGAGAGCATACGAGGTGTTATCGAAATCAGTGGATGCACCAACGCTGAAGATTATCCAGGACACGATAGCCGAACAAAAGTTCGACTTGACACTGGAGCAGGCTATCACCATCTTCAAGGGACCGCTGAAGGAATATGTGAAAGAGCATGACGGGCGGGTGCCAAGCATCGAAGACCCTAACCCACAAGTAAGGGAGATGGCAGCAGCCTTGCAGATGATGAAGAATCTGAAAGCCCGTAAGCTCGCAGGACTGGAATTTGAAAATGAAGAATGAAGAATTTGCTACCGCAGTAATATAAATACAATGATTATGGAATGGCCTGGAGAATTGTTGGAACTGTTTGATGACCCGCTGTTGGATGGGGTCCGCCCAAAGGTGTCTGCACCGACTGCTGATGACAGAATGAGTCAGAAATTGGCTGAAGTCAGAGCATGGATAGAACGTCATGGACGGGAGCCAGAGCAGAACGGTAACCTGAAAGAGAAAATGATGTGGGCGGCGATGACTGCCCTTAAAAGTAAGAACTTGATGGAATAAGGTATGGACATAGACAAGGAGTTAGAGAAAATATTGGATGACCCACTGCTGAATATCTCAGAGAAGGAAACAGAACTATTCGATATCCCAACGGATATGCGGAAGGCAATGACTGCCAGGAATAAGGCAGACTATGTCGCACAGCGCAGACTGTGTGAGGATTTCGACCAGTTCCGCCCTCTGTTCAAGCAGGTACATCATGACCTCAAACAGGGCAAGCGCAGTCTGGTGAAGATATCGAAGACCATCAACCTGCAGGCAGGGCATTACTATGTGGTGGACGGACAGATGCTGTTGCTGGAAGCTATAGGAGAGAAACGGCAAAGCAGCAATTCGCTGCCCGACGGCCGGACACGCTGTATCTATGAGAATGGTACAGAGTCGGATATCTTGCTCCAGACGCTCCGTAAAAGTGTGGTGGGCAGTGGCTATGCCGTCACAGAACTGCAATCGGAAAGCGACAGCAAGTTCTTTACTAATATGGACTTGACGGAGAAAGACAAGGTGACGGGCAATATCTATGTGTTACGTTCGCTCTCAAAGAATCCGGCTATCAGCAGCCAGAAGAATCTCCATAAGATAGGCTTTTCTACGAACGCCGTAGAAGAGCGTATTGCCAATGCCGAGCATGAGCCAACCTATCTGATGGCGCCTGTAGAGATCGTAGCAAACTATAAGGTGGTGAACCTGCACTCGCAGAAGTTTGAAGACTTGGTGCATCAGGTGTTACAGGCAGTTCAGTTTCATGTAACGGTCATTGACGACGAGGGGAAAAGCCATGAGCCAAAAGAGTGGTTTGTCGTCCCCCTGAACGTCGTGAATGTTATCATTAAAAAGATTATGGACGGATCTATTGTAGGATATACCTATAATCCCAATATGGAGTGTCTGGAACAGAGAATAGTGAAACGGCATTCCACCTTTGACACTACAGGCTTGAAAGTCCTGACGCTGAATATCAAGAAGGTGTACTTCGATGAGATTATTGCTGGCACTAAGAAGATTGAGTATCGTGAACTCAAACAGGCGACGCTCAATAAGTACACCTACGTGGATGAGACAGACGGAAAACGCTATCTCCGTCGGTATGACGCCCTGCGATTGTTCGTTGGCTACCACCAAGATCGTGAGAGTGCTTTGGTACAAATCGTTGATACGACATATTCCGATGGCATTGTGGAATATCATTTAGGCATTGTATTGGAATCTGATTCTATTGTTTAGCGGAATGATGGGTAACTCACACCCGGGAAATTGCAACCATATATTTGACCTACAGTCGATTCTTCTCATGACTCAACAAATGAAATGCAAACATTTCTTTGTATTCGCTGCTAGAAAATTTGCATTTTCGCTCGCTTATTCGTAACTTTGCAAGCAATATGGCAAACAAGGAGAAGACAATGTATGTCTGCGAGCACTGCGGGCAGGAGTCGGCCAAGTGGATAGGCAAGTGCCCAAGCTGCGGCCAGTGGAACACGTTCAAGGAAATCAAAGTCGCCGACACACGGAAACAGGTGGCGGCAACGGCGGCTGCGGCATCGGCAGGCCATCAGCTACGGCAGAACAAGGTGCTGCGGCTGAAGGACATCTCGTCGCACGACGACCCACGCATCGACATGCACGACGCTGAACTGAACCGCGTGCTGGGCGGAGGACTCGTGCCTGGCAGTATCGTGCTGCTGGGCGGCGAACCGGGCATCGGCAAGTCGACACTGACGCTACAGACCATGCTGAACATTTGTGACCAGCAGACGACAGGCGAGGGGAGACGCGTGCTCTACGTCAGTGGCGAGGAGAGCGCTCACCAACTGAAGATGCGCGCCGGGCGTATCAGTTCTTCAGAGTCGCTCGACAATTTCATGATTCTCTGCGAGAACTCCCTGGAGGCCATCTTCCAACATGTCAAGGAGGTACAGCCCGAACTGCTTGTCGTTGACTCCATCCAGACCATTGCCACCGAGGATGTGGAGAGCAGTGCCGGCAGCATAGCACAGGTGCGAGAGTGTGCCTCGGCACTGCTCCGATTTGCAAAGACCAGCGGTGTGCCAGTCATCCTCATTGGACATATCACGAAGGAGGGGACGCTGGCAGGTCCGAAGATACTGGAGCACATCGTCGATACCGTCATACAGTTTGAGGGTGACCAACACTATATGTACCGCATATTGCGTAGCATCAAGAACCGTTTCGGATCAACCTCAGAGCTGGGAATCTACGAGATGCAGCAGACGGGATTAAGGCAGGTCAGCAACCCATCGGAACTGCTGCTGACGGAGAACCACGACGGACTGTCGGGTGTTGCCATCAGCTCAGCCATAGAGGGCGTGAGACCATTTCTCGTCGAGACACAGGCACTGGTGTCGTCGGCAGCCTATGGCACACCACAACGGTCGGCTACGGGGTTTGACCAGCGGCGTTTGAACATGCTGCTGGCTGTGCTTGAGAAGCGAGTGGGCTTCAAGCTGATGCAGAAGGATGTATTCTTGAACATTGCAGGAGGACTGAGGGTGACGGACATGGCCATGGACCTCAGTGTCATTGCCGCCGTACTGTCAAGTAACGTCGACACACCCATTGAGGAGGGGTGGTGCATGGCCGGCGAGGTGGGACTCTCTGGCGAGGTGCGCCCCGTGGCACGTATCGAACAACGTATCAGTGAAGCCGAGAAACTGGGATTCCAGCATATCATCATCCCCAAATACAACATCTCAGGACTTAACCGCAAGAAGTTCAGCATCGAACTCGTGCCGGTGCGTAAGGTAGAAGAGGCACTGCGCGCACTCTTCGGCTAATCCGCGACAGTCCGTTTCATTCGGCTTCTAAAAAAAGTCCGTGTCAGTCCGTGCAGTCCGCTGCAAAAAACATTCCGTGTTAGTCCGTGTAGTCCGCTGCAAAAAACATTCCGTGTTAGTCCGTGTAGTCCGCTGCAAAAAACATTCCGTGTTAGTCCGCTGCCAAGGACTAGTCGTCGTAGATAGTCGTATCGTCGATGCCTGCCTCAGCCAGTGCCTCGCGTCGCTCCACGCAGGTGCCGCACTTGCCGCAGTGGTGGTCGCCACCCTTGTAGCAACTCCACGTCTCGGCATAATTGATGCCCAACGACTTGCCGCGACGGGCAATGTCGGACTTGGTGATGTTGGTATAAGGCGAGCGCAGACGAACCTTGACATAGGTGCCGGCACTGGCCGCTGCATCGAAGGCATCGACGAAAGCCGGTGTGCAGTCTGGATAGATGGTGTGGTCGCCACCGTGGTTGGCCATCATCACATACTTCAACCCATTGCTCTCGGCTATGCCAACGGCAATGCTGAGCATGATGCCGTTACGGAAGGGGACAACCGTCGACTTCATATTTTCGTCGGCATAATGTCCTTCGGGAATTTCCTCGCCATGCTGAAGCAGCGAACTCTTGAAGTATTTTGTCATGAAATCCAGGGGAATAACAATGTGACGGATGCCTAACCGCTCGCAATGTAGACGAGCAAAGGGTATCTCGCGGGCATTATGCTTGCTGCCGTAGTCGAACGAGACGGCCAGGGCTATCCGCTCCTGCTCGTCGTACAACAAGGTGACGGAATCAACACCGCCGCTGAGTATCAAAATAGAGTCTTTCATACTTTCAATATCTTATAGTTTTTGGACTATTGAGTCATTATTCAGAGTCATTCGCGCTTTGGGACTATTGTCTTCGCGTACCTAATTAACTTATGCTACCTTTACGACTGTTTGGCCGGAACAAAGGTCTCGTAGGTCTGGTCGTCATAATAGACACGTATCTCTGTCACATGACGAGTTGGCTTGTCAATAATTTTGATTTCTTCGTACGGCTTTTCTGATCGTGTATTTTTTACACTATGCTGTGCTGGTGCTGGCGGAGTGTCAGTAATGGGAAAAAATGTACCAGTATGGGGAGATGGGGCAGAGGGGGCGAAATCGATAGTCTGTTCCTGAGCAGGAGAATGGGACTCGGAAATACCCGAAGTTACCTCGCCGCCAGGTCGGGAGGAGGAGAGATACATGCTGCCCGAACCCCAAAGTAGCCAATCGGTGTTGATGTCAGGAATTTTCGTTTTTATCGCTTCGACGATATTGAGGGTGGGGCGGGTGCGCCCGTTGAAGATGCTGCTCAGCGTCGCCGGTGACTGTTGCAGGAAGTCAGCGAATACCTGCTGGCTCATGTGCTGATCTTCCATGATCTGCTTGATTCTGTCTTTTGTGTCCATTTCTACTCTAAAAAGTGAAAAATTGGGTGTTTTTATTTCATTTTACAAAGGTAAAGCCTTTTTTTGAAATATGCAAGAAATCTAAATGAAATTTTTAATTGTGAAATGTAGATTTATGAATTTAAATTTCTAAATCATAAATCAAGATCAGAGTGTAATGTGGTTTAGAATTACAAATTCAAATTGTAATAGCTAAAATGCATTCAAGTAGTTATTTTGTGAACAATTATAATTATTTGGCTATTAATCAGATATTTTTGAAAATATTGATATGTAAATAGGCAAAAAACGTGTATTGCTATATTTTGAATGCCAAATCAGACAAATAACTTGAAACAAATCCCTTAATCTGCAGGGTTTTAGAAGTTTACTATCATAAACCATTTTTGCATATCCATTTATTTAGATTTCCGAATAATAACATTTACAAGCATGAATGTAAATTTGTAATCGCAGATTTACATTTACAAAGCCAACAATACACAACAACAAATGTAAATTACTCATATTCTCACTTACTCTTCAGGATTCTGAATTGACAAAATCAAACCATAAAATTGGTTAAATCAAAATTGTCTTATTCTGATTATACTGTTTTTTTCCATTTTGAAAAGATTCCGAATTGTTGGTCAATTAATCGAAAAAACGAGAAATATGAGGCGTTATTTTTCTGCAAAAACCGTTTATTTATCGGCCTTTATCTGTGGTTTTTCTTGTCTGGGTAAAATGATAAACCAGAAAAAAAATGACCGCTATGTGGGTCATTTTTCAGTGTAGTATAAAGAAAATTAACTCTTTCATTAGCTCTCCAGGCCCTGTATTAGGGTTGTCTAACCCCTTACTTTTGGCATCTGTTTCTCTCATTTTACTAATTATCTGGAGAACTTTCATTCCTGTGTAGTTTTTCATACCCGTCATGTAGTCTCGGGCACCCCATGGTGACTTCATATCCAACCAGTCTGCCAGTGCTTCTTGACTGTTCTTTTGTGGACAATAATAGGCAAGCATCAGGTTTTGGAAGTAATTAAAGAGCAAAGGGAGAAAAGAGTATATGCTGCCAGCCTTTGGATTTTCGTCAAAATATTTCACAATCTGGTTTGCTTTGAAAACATTCCTGTTGATAATGGCATCACGCAGTTCGAAGCCGTTGAAATCCTTGCTGACGCCTATTTGGTCTTCCACCACTTGTGGTGTCACCCGCTTGTCGTCTTTAGGCAGTCCGATGAGCACTTTATCCAGTTCGCTGGTCAGTCGGCTCAAGTCAGCACCTATGTGATCGGCTATCAGCTGCGTCGATTTGTGGTCAATGGTGGCTCCGCTGGCCTGCAGATACTTCTCGATAAACGGTGGCAGTTCGCGGTCGTAGAGCTTTTTGCTCTCAAACAGCACGCCCGCCCCGCGGATAGCCTTCACGTAAGCCTGTTTGCGGCCGTCTATCTTACCGTTTTTATGGCATAGCACGAGAATGGTTGAAGCCATCGGAGCTTTCATGTACTTCTCCAGTGCCTCTGTGTTCTTGATGTTTTGAGCCTCCTTCACGATGAGCACCTGATACTCTGACATCATGGGGTAGCGCTTGGCTGCATCTGCTATCTGTGAAGCGTTGACGTCAGATCCGAAAAGGATGGTCTGGTTGAAGTCACGCTCCTCGGGCTGTAGCACGTTTTCGGCTATCCAGTCGCTGATTTTGTCGATATAGTACGACTCCTCGCCCATCAGGTAGTAGACGGGCTTGAATTTGCGGGCCTTCAGGTCGCTCATGATGCTGTCGAATGTCACTGCTGCTTGTGCCATGCTGCAAAGGTACGAATAAGTGAGCAAAAAGCCAAATTTTATTTGAGCTTTTTCGGACGAGAGTACCTTCTTGCGACAGCAAACAGTTACGAATAAGTGAGCAAAAAGCCAAATTTTATTTGAGCTTTTTCGAACGAGAGTACCTTCTTGCGGCAGCAAACAGTTACGAATAAGCGAGCAAAATGCAAAAGGAAAACTTGTTTTTCTTTTCATTTCCAAGCAACAGTTCCTTTGAGTGGCTGTAATCCCCATCCTTTAACATGCTTTATTAGCAGGAAAACGGGCAAAATGACCCAAAAATGTGGTTAAAAAACGGTAATTGTTTGTTTTTTCAGTTCATAAATACTATATTTGCATGGCCAAATAGACTAAATAACCAATGTATGAAACGAGTTAACATTTATGAAGAGGCCAGCCGCTGCCTCTTGTGCCAGGAGGCTCCCTGCACGATAGCATGTAAGACTGGCGACCCCGCCAGAGCCGTTCGAGCCATACGTTTTGACAACCACAAGCTGGCCACGCGATGGGTGGCCGATTGTAGCGATGCTGATCTGGAGGCTGCCGAGAAGGCCTGCATCCGTTACGATTGGCCTGTCCGCCTGAAAGAGATGCTCCGAGGTATTAGTCCCGATGATGTTTCCGCCAACTATCCCAGTTTGGAGATTGACTTCTGTGGCATACATTGCGAAAATCCTTTCTTCCTCGCCTCCTCGGCGGTGTGTACCAACTACGAGATGGTGGCTCGTGCCTTTGAGGCTGGCTGGGCTGGCGTGTTCTACAAGACCATTTGTATGCAGGAAATCAAGGAGGTGTCTCCTCGTTTCGATGCCGTACATTGTAATAATATTCACGGCGATTTCTATGGTTTCCGCAACATGGAGCAACTCAGTGAGAATCCCGTCGAGATGGATTTCGACATTCTGCACCGTCTCAAGCAAAACTATCCCACAAAGGTCGTGGTTGCCAGCATCATGGGACAGACCGAGGAGCAGTGGAGCCAGTTGGCCATAATGGCCGAAGAGGCAGGCTGTGATGCCGTGGAGCTGAACTTCTCGTGTCCGCAGATGCGGCTTGCCGGTATGGGCAGCGACGTCGGTCAGAGTCCTGAACTGGTGGCCGTCTACACGAGCATTGTCAAGCAGGCAGTCAAGATACCTGTCATTCCGAAGATGACGCCAAACATTATGCAAATCTATCACCCGGCCATGGCCGCTTTCTTTGCCGGTGCCGACGCCATCTCGGCTATCAATACCATCAAGTCGGTCACCATGGCCGACGATGCCGAGGTGTCAGGCCGCCGCACCGTTTCCGGCTATTCAGGCCGTGCCGTGAAACCTATTGCTTTGCGCTACATTCTGGAATTGGCGCAGAACCATGTGATGGAAGGCCTCACGTTGAGTGGCATAGGTGGTATCGAGACTTGGCGCGACGCGTTGGAGTTCATTCAGCTTGGATGTAGTAATGTACAGGTCTGTACGGCTGTTATGCAATATGGCTATCGCATCATCGACGACCTCGTGCTGGGACTTCAGCGTTACATGGCGAAGCAAGGTGTAAGCCAGCTGAGTGATCTGGTCGGTTCACAGCTGTCGACGTTTACCAAGGCTTCCGACCTCGACCGTTCCACCATTATCTATCCCAAGATTGACCTTGAGCGTTGTGTGGGCTGCGGTCGTTGTGAGCTGTCGTGTCGAGATGGTGGCCACCAGGCTATTGTCTTCGACACAGTCACACGCCAACCGCGCATCGTCGGTACCAAGTGTGTCGGCTGCCACCTTTGCCGTCTCGTCTGCCCATTTGGTGCCATCGGCCTGACAAAACGCATCCCTAAGAAGGCGTAATATGCAGCGGGGTGAAGCCTGTCGTTTAAGGCTTCACCCCGCTATGTAAATATCTTGAAGGATTTTCCTCTGTTCTTGCTCTTTGCTGTCAAGCTACTGCTTCAGGTGAACATCCTGCTGCGGGAACGGGATTTCGATGCCGTGGGCGTTGAGCGTGTCGTAGATGGTGCGCAGCACGTCGCTGATGACGTACGACTTCTTGGGGGCGTCGGCCCACACAAACATCTTCAGGTTGATGCCAGAGTCGGCCAGCTCGCCGACCACAGACTTCACCTTCTTCGACTTGTCCATCCATTTGTGGTGCATCTGGTTGACGGCATCGTCGACCAGCTGGGTGACTTGTTGCAGGTCGGAGCCGTAGGCCACACCGTAAGGCACGACGGCCAGCACATAGCCGTGGTTGCGTGTCAGGTTCTTGTAGTTGTTGCTGAAGAGCTGTGAGTTCTGGAAGGTGATGATCTCACCGTAGAGCGACTCGATGACGGTGGACGTGTAGCTGATGTTGGCCACCTTACCCATGGTGCCGTTGACCTCTATCCAGTCGCCAACCTTGATACGCCCTGTCATGAGCGACGCACCGTAGAAGATGTTCTCAATGATGTTCTTCGAAGCAAAACCGATACCGGTAGACAGTCCTCCGGTGATGGCCAGCAGCCACGAGACGCTGATGTGGAGCAGCGACAGCGAGAGCAGCAGCCACGAACCCCAGATGACAATCTGGATGACGTTCTTTGCCATGACCGTGCGGCTGTCAGCTGTCGACGGATCCTTCATCTGGAAGTGCAGGTGTAGCAGCCGTAGTATCGTCTTGCTCAGCCAGGAGAAGAAGAACCACATGCAGATGACTATCGTAATCTTGATGATGCTGACCTGGAAGTTCTCGCGTTCAATGAATTTGTAGTTGAATATCTTCCAGCAGATGTCGCTCAGGTTGAAGACGTCGGCTGCCCACCAGATGCTAAGCATGAGCGACCCCACACTCATGGTGGGCAGCACCACCTGATACATCAGGTCGTAGTGCCATGTCTGGGTGACTGGCTTCTCGCTGAAACGGTGCCTGATGCTATATAGTTTCAAGTATTGGCTGATGCAGGTGATGGTGAGTATGCAGGTGAGCTGCATAATCCACCAGATGAGCACCTGGACGGCCAGCAGCGTGTAGCCTATCCATGAACAGACGACGCTGGCGATGAACACCACGAGCGATATGTAGGTATAGAACATGTCGGAGCGTGGCACTTTCTTGTTGTGGCGGCTGATGACGCTCCACTGCCATAGTGCGCAGACGAGTAGGATAGGGGGGAAGAGCAGGTTGACCAGCTCGCTGGGTATGAGGATGATGCGGAAGGCAAACACCACGAAGCCCATGGCGATGAGCGGTGTGTAGATGCGGAAGGCGCTCTTGATCTGCCTGCCCTTCACACGTAGCAGCAGCGAGAAGAGGATGACGCCGAGCAGCCAAGCGTAGTTGACCAGCAGATTGGAGGCCATAAGCACGAAGTTCTGCTTGGTGAGTGCCATGGCCAGTCCGAGGATGACGGCAAAGGTGACCGTCGTGGTAGCCATGGTGATGCAGGCCCGCTTTTTAAGGAACTCGGCGGTACGCAGCCGCCGTGGCACCACGTAGCGGATGGCGGCGAAGTTGAGTGCCGAGGCCACGATGGCATAGAAGATGATGGAGACGAGCAGTCCGAATATCCAGCGGCTGTCCCATTGCGAGTACTCGTTGGGCTGGTACTTTTTCTTCACCGTGACGACGGTCTTGGCGACATAAGCCTTCAGATCCTTGAGTATGGTGAAGTAGTTTTCGCCACCGTTGCGGAAGATGCTGGTCTGTATGTCGTTGTAGCGCTTCTGGGCATAGTCGTTCAAGTGGCTCAGGTGTTGCTCGGCCATGTTGTAGTAGCGGATGTATTCTTGCAAAGTGGCGCGGTTCTCATCCAGCGAGTTGCGGATGTTGGAGGCCAGCGTCAGACACACGTTGCGGTCGGTTCGTGCCTGCTCGTCGAGCATGTTGACGGGCATCTTGCGCAGGCTCGTGATGAGCGAGTCGTAGCGAGCTATGTCGTTGTCGGCACGGCTGATAAATGCCTTGAAGGGCAACTGCTGCTTCTGGAATTTCTGGTAGTGCTCGGTGGCCTCGTGGCAGGCGTAGGTCAGGTCGAAGACGTAGTCCTGCTTCTGCGAGTAGAGCATCAGCGAGTTCTGGTTCGAGCTTTTCAGCGTCTCGATGAGGCTGTTGCGTACGGCCTCGCTCTGACGGCGGCTCTGTTCGAGCATCTGCGACAGCTCGCGGTGGTAGGTGGTCAGCTCCTTGCGTAGTATCTGCAGCGTCTGCGGCAGGTCTTTCTCTTTCAGCACGGCCTGGCTGCTGATGGCTGTCAGCAGCGCTGTCAGTATGATTAGTATTCGTCTCATCGTTGTTGTGCTCATTATACAGATATGGTTCTATATATATATCAATGTATTAAATTTCCTGTTTGACAACATTCTGTTGCCTGCCAGCAGCATGGTAACTGACAAGACCGTCGAGCGGACTCTTCAGTATGCGCCCCAACGTGAAGCCTTCGCTGCGGGCAGCATCCTCCAACTGATGCCGATAGTGGTAGGCCATGCTGCCCACGCAATGGACGGGTAGTTGCTGTCGGCCGTAGGGCACAATGTTGTGGCGGAAGAAGTCGCGGAAGTTGTCGACTACCAGTCCAGCTATCCGCTCGTCGTCTGTGTGGCGGGCGATGAACAGCGACGTGGTGGCCAGGAAACGGTTGCCCATCGGCTCGCGATAGACTCGGCGGATAACCTCCGACATGCTGAGCTGCTGTTCGTTCAAGTAGGTGTCACGGAGGGCAGCGAAGGACGGATCTTTGAAAATGGCATTCATGAACCGTCTGCCCAGCACGGCGCCGCTGCCCTCGTCGCCGAGGATGTAGCCCAGTGCCGGCGTGTTGGCCACGATGCGTGTGCCGTCATACAGACAGCTGTTGGCTCCCGTGCCAAGGATGGCTGCTATGCCCTCCTCTCGTCCGCACAAGGCTCGTGCTGCCCCCAGCAGGTCACTCTCGGCCTCGACAGTGCCGGCTGTCGGGAAAGCCTCCTGCAGCAAACGTCTCATCATGTCGGCATGTGCCGTCGTGACACCGGCACCATAGAAGCTGACGGCCGTTGGCTGTAATGTCTGCGGCCACTGCTCCAGCAGTTCGTCATGTAGTATGCGGCTGATGTCGTCGGTCGATTGGTGTACGGGGTTAATGCCCTGTGTATGGGCTTCTGCTACGTGGCTGCCGTTGTCGGCTCGTACCATCACCCAGTCGGTCTTCGTGCTGCCGCTGTCGGCTATCAGTATCAGGTGTTCACTCATAATTGCGTGCAAAGGTACGAATAAGCGAGAGAAAATGCAAATTTTCGAGCAGCGAATACAAAGAAATGCTTGCATTTCATTTGTTGAGTCGTGAGAATATTCGACCGGAGGTCAAATTTATTTGCAATTTTCCGAGCGCGAGTCCTTTCGGCGTATGCCAAAGGTATGAATAAGCGTGGACAAAACAAATCAAAAAAAAGCCTGTCAGCAGTACATTTTTAATTATTAATTTTTAGTTTTTACCTTTTTTTCGTACCTTTGCAGCCAAAATTCTAACAAAAAAAGGTAATTAGACTTATGAAAGTAGCTATTGTGGGCGCCTCTGGTGCCGTTGGTCAGGAGTTCTTGCGCATTCTTGACCAGAGAAATTTCCCCATGGACGAACTGGTGCTGTTTGGCTCTGAACGCTCGGCAGGTACGAAATACACCTTCCGTGGCAAGGAGCTGACTGTGAAACTGCTCCAGCATAACGATGACTTCAAGGATATTGACATCGCCTTCACCTCAGCAGGTGCAGGTACGTCAAAGGAGTTTGCCGAGACGATAACGAAGTATGGCTGCGTGATGATCGACAACTCGTCGGCCTTCCGCATGGATGCCGATGTGCCCCTGGTGGTCCCTGAGTGCAATGCCGCCGATGCCCTGCAGCGTCCGCGTGGCATCATAGCCAACCCCAACTGCACAACCATCATGATGGTCGTCGTGCTGCAGCCGCTGGAACAGCTCAGCCACATCAAGCGCATCCACGTCTCGTCCTACCAAAGTGCGTCGGGCGCAGGTGCCGCTGCCATGGCCGAACTGCAGCAGCAGTACAAGGAGATGGTGGAGCAGGGCGAGGTGAAGACCATCAAGAAGTTCCCTCACCAGCTGGCCTATAACGTGATTCCCCAGATCGACGTCTTCCAGCCCAACGGCTACACCAAGGAGGAGATGAAGATGTATAACGAGA
>CAMJWJ010000047.1 GCA_946409435.1 uncultured Prevotella sp.
GTTGCGGATGCGACGGCTATTTCGGCTATCCTATTACTCCGCAGAGTGAAGTCATCGAGACGCTGGCAGAGCTGAAGCCCTGGGAGACCACCGGCATGCAGGTGGTACAGGCTGAAAGCGAACTGGCTTCCATCTACATGGTCTATGGAGCTGCCGGTGCCGGCAAGCGTGCCATGACCTCGTCGTCGTCTCCCGGCATCGCACTGATGCAGGAAGGCATCACCTATATGGCCGGTGCCGAAGTGCCGGGCGTATTTGTCAACGTACAGCGTGGCGGTCCGGGCCTGGGCACCATCCAGCCCTCTCAGGGCGACTATTTCCAGGCTACCCGTGGTGGCGGCAACGGCGACTATAAAGTCATCGTGCTGGCACCGTCGTCAGTCCAGGAGATGGCCGATTTCGTCGACCTCGCCTTTGAGCTTGCTTTCAAGTACCGCAATCCCGCCATGATACTCTCCGATGGTGTCATTGGACAAATGATGGAGAAGGTGGTGCTGCCTCCGTTCAAGCCCCGCCGCACCGATGCAGAGGTCATCGAGCAGTGTCCGTGGGCCTCGACCGGCAAGCCCAAGAGCCGCGAGCGCGTGGTCATCACGTCGCTTGAGCTGAAGCCTGAGATTATGGAACAGCGCAACATAGCACTTCAGGAGAAATATGCCAAAATCCAGGAGAACGAGGTACGCTTCGAGGAGCAGCTGATGGACGATGCCGAATATGCCATTGTTGCTTTTGGCAGCGCAGCCCGTCTGTCAGAGAAAGCTATTGAGGTGGCTCGTGAACAGGGTATCAAGGTAGGGCTGTTCCGTCCTATCACGCTCTTCCCGTTCCCTACCAAACAAATAGCTGAACTGGCAAAGACCAAGAAAGGCATCCTGGTGGTAGAAATCAATGCCGGCCAGATGGTACAAGATGTCCGGCTGGCCGTGAACGGTGCCGTGCCCGTTGAGCAGTTCGGTCGCCTGGGTGGTATCGTGCCTGAGCCAGAGGAAATTGTTAATGCACTGAAAAAGGTAATGTAAGATTATGGATAGAAATCAAATAGTTCGCCCAGAGAATATCGTCTGCAAGAAGCCGACGCTGATGAACGACAACAACATGCACTACTGTCCGGGATGCAGTCACGGCGTAGTACACAAGCTCATTGCCGAAGTCATCGAAGAGATGGGCATGGAGGACAAGGCCGTAGGCGTATCGCCCGTAGGTTGTGCCGTCTTTGCCTACAACTATATTGACATCGACTGGCAGGAGGCTGCCCACGGACGTGCCCCCGCACTGGCCACGGGCATCAAGCGCTGCTGGCCCGACCGCCTCGTGTTTACCTATCAGGGAGACGGCGACCTGGCCTGCATCGGTACATGTGAGACCATCCACGCCCTGAACCGTGGCGAGAACATCGTCATCATCTTCGTCAACAATGCCATCTACGGCATGACAGGTGGCCAGATGGCTCCCACCACGCTCATCGGCCAGAAGACGTCGACCTGTCCTTACGGCCGCGACCCGCAGCTCCACGGCTATCCGCTGAAGATGGCCGACATTGCAGCCCAGCTTGAAGGCACCTGCTATGTCACCCGTCAGAGCGTCGAGAGCGTAGGCTCCATCCTGAAAGCCAAGAAGGCCCTTCGCAAGGCTTTCGAGGCCTCCATGGCCGGCAAGGGTTCGAGCCTCGTCGAGTTTGTCTCAACGTGCAACAGCGGCTGGAAGCTGACGCCTGCCAAGGCCAACGAGTGGATGAAGGAGAACATGTTCCCCTTCTATCCAAAAGGTGACCTCAAAGACACAACGAATGAATAATAAAAGAAGCTATGAAGAAAGAGATAATCATTTCAGGTTTCGGCGGTCAGGGTGTGCTCTCGATGGGTAAGATTCTGGCCTATAGTGGACTGATGGAGGACAAAGAGGTGACATGGATGCCTGCCTACGGACCCGAGCAGCGCGGCGGCACAGCCAACGTGACGGTCATCGTCAGCGACGAGCGCATCTCATCGCCCATCCTCTCGAAGTACGACATCGCCGTGGTGCTCAACCAGCCTTCGCTGGAGAAGTTCGAGCCGAAGATCAAGCCTGGCGGCATACTTATCTATGATGGATTCGGCATCATCAACCCTCCTACCCGCACCGACATCACCGTTTACCGCATCGACGCCATGGACAAGGCTGCAGAGATGAAGAACGGTAAGGTGTTCAACATGATAGTGCTGGGTGGACTGCTGAAGGTAGCTCCCGTAGTGAGTACCGCCGGTGTAGAAAAAGCACTGAAGAAGACGCTGCCCGAGCGTCACCACGACCTCATCCCCCTGAACATGCAGGCCATCGAGGAGGGCGGCAAGATCATCGGACAGCAGTAGTAGCAGACTACTGTCATACACAACCAAGGCATGAGGTTCCCCAGACAGGTGGGACCTCATGTCGTGTTTATATACCTTATTATATAATATACGTGTTGGATGAATGAAAACAATATGTACCTAAATAGCATTACTATTGTCTGAAAGCAAAAACGAAAAACCCTTCACCATCGACGTAACACTATAAATAACAAGGATTTACGGTGAAGGGTTTATACTGCATGGGGGAACATCGCAAATACATTGCCCGTTGCAGGGGAAAAACGCACTTCACAGGTCTTGACATCCAAAAAATTGTTGTCGTGAGTGGCCCACTCAGCTCCGTGAGTGGCCTTCTCAGCTCAGTGAGTGGCCTACTCAGTGAAATTACTCATTGAGTAAATTCAGAAATGCACCAGAATAATTGCAAAAATCCATGAAGTAATTCCAGAAATGCTTTACATTCCTGCAGAAAACCATTGCATTTCTGGAATAAACCATTGCAGCTCTGGAATGACCGACAGCAGCTCTGAGAACGCCCTGTCTATTGGGCCGCCTCAACAACCCTTCACCGTATCTTGCTGTTATCTTACACTTTACAAGCGTGGTGAAGGGTTTTTTAATGATGAAGATCATTGCCAAATACCATCACCCGACTTTATCTGGTGTAACATTGCTGAAATGTTACCCTACGAAAACCTGGGTGTGGGAGGTGTGAGAAGTGTGGGGTCTTTTTTCTTTTTCCTATTATATATACGCGCGAGTGAAGGGGAACAAAACACCTAATTCGGGAGAAACCAGAAGAAATAAGAAGAAAAATGACGTTTTTTATTACTTTTTTGCTTAAAAAGTAGCAATTATCAATTATTTTTCATAAATTTGCAGGCACAATATGATTACTTACTAACAAATAAAATGATTATGAAAAAATTACTATCGTTTGCTATTCTATTTAGTGTGTTTGCACTAGGGGCTTCTGCAAAAAAAGTAAAGACAGATTACCGCAATGCGCTAATCCTGGCCTATTCGCAGGCTAACAGTGTCTATGAGGACGACAACATCAAGCTGGAAATCTACAACGAGCAGTTGTGGGCCACCAACAAGACCAACAAGACCATTTTCATCGACCTTGCTCAATGCTTTGCCTTCCACAACGGTGCATCCATGCCGCTGTTTGACTCTTCCGAGAAGAAGCAGGGCGACTCAAAAGCATCGAAGAAGGGTGTCAGTACCAAGGACGACACGTACATCACAATAGCGCCGGCTATAGGTGCCAAGCAGAGCGAGACATTTATCTGCAACATGTCGACTCGTATCTATGGCAAATACACCACCTCGGAGACTCCCTCGACGGACTTCACAGAGTATGACAAGAAACTGCTGGAAATGCTGGGAGGCATGCTGGAGGAGTCAAAGCGCAGCGACCCCAAGGGGAAAGAATACATAGGAACCGTCGTGCGCCACATGACCGAAGACGAGAGCATCAACAACCTCGGTGCATCGGTGGCATACGCTTTCAACAAAAAGGCAGAGAACTGGAACAACGTGTCGTTGTCGACATGGGTGAGCGATGCCATCTTTGCCCCATTCTATGTGGAAATGCCAGCAGAACTGAAGAAAAAAGAAATGAAAGGTTTTGGCATTAAGGAGACCTCGCCGGCAGTCATTCACATCAGGGCCAATAGTCCATTCGAGTTTGAAGAAGACCGCTCACCAATCATTGTCTGCGACTGGGAAGGCAACTACAAAAAGGGTACGTTCCAGCTGGGCAGTACGTGGATAGCCAAGAAGAAAGGCGTCAACGTATTCCACATCTTAGGTGCCATGCTGACTGCTGGCTACAACCTGCTGCTGCGGTCCTGGACAGAGACCACTTACAAGAAGATTATCCACTTCGATGGTGCTGACGCCGAATGGGGCAAGATGAACTATGTCAACGACATCATGGATACTAAACAGGATGATTAACAGCATGCCAGGCGATTGCCATCAGTTCAAGGCAATCGCCTGACAACTATTTCTACCGCCTATGCGATTATTGCTCATTTGGATCATGCCACTACTCTGCTGCCTGCAGGCGACGGCTACTGGTATTGACAAAGGCACGTCAGCAGCATTGGAGCACATCAGGCAGGGCTACGTGCAGTACGGCTTTGAGGAACTGAAAAAGATGGCTGCCACCAATAACATTGCCGCGCAGTATTATGTTGCCGTATGCTACGAACTCGGCATCGTAGCAGAAAAAAGTCCCACCCAGGCCTTCAAGATGTACCGAAAGGCAGCAGAGCGTGGGCTGCCCGACGCCATGTTCCACTTAGCAGAATTCTACCGCAACGGTGTCGTCGTCAGCCAAGATGCCACCCGCACCGAGCAGTGGTTGCAACGCTACGAGCAGAAAGGCGGCCAGCTCACCCTGCCCGACCTGGTGCCCATCTACAACGAAGGCATCAAGGCCCCAGCCAACTTTGCCGCCAACCCCATTAGCGGCAGTGGAGCCTCCAACCTTGCACAAAACAGCGACAGCCCAGACGCATCAAGCCAGACAGCCAACCACACGACAGCCTCACATCCGCAGCCGGCCAAGACAGCCAGTTCACCGGCACCAATAGCCATACCGACCAGTCAGCCCACCACGAGCCAGTCGCCAAGGTCTGACGTTGACACGAATATTCCTGTTGGCAAGCAAAAGCAGACCAACACTTTTGCACTCATCATCGCCAACGAGAACTATCAGGATGTTGCCAAGGTACCCAACGCACTGAACGACGGCAAGACCTTTGCAAAATACTGCGAAAGGACATTAGGACTGCCAACCAGTAACATAAAATATGTACAAGATGCCACACTCAACGGTATCAAGCGCCAACTGAACTGGCTTAAGCAAGTCATGGAAGCATATAAGGGCGAAGCCAGCATCATCTTCTACTATGCAGGTCACGGTATACCCGACGAGAAAAGTCGCTCAGCCTACCTGCTACCCGTCGACGGTTACAGCACCGACGTCACGTCAGGCTACAGCCTCGACAACATCTATGCCGAGCTTGGCAGCAAACCGTCTAAATCAGTCATCGTACTGCTCGACGCATGTTTCAGCGGAGCACAGCGCGACGGAAACATGTTAGCATCAGCACGAGGTGTAGCCATTAAAGCCAAGCAGACAGTCCCAACGGGCAACATCGTAGTACTCTCCGCAGCACAAGGCGACGAGACGGCCTACCCTTACAAGGAGAAAGAGCACGGCATGTTTACGTACTATCTACTAAAGAAAATGAAGGAAACCAAGGGACAAGTGACCTTAGGCGACCTTGCCGACTACGTCATCTCTGAGGTCAAGAAACAAAGCATTGTCATCAACGGCAAGATGCAGACACCTGTAGTAAGCACCTCGACAAACGCTGCCGACTGGAAGAACTGGAGGTTCGCGGAGTGACTGTCTGTCATGCCCCGAAAAAGACTACCAATAAAGCACACATGGAAAGAAAAAGTGCAATTATCGGGTTGATTTATGTCATAAAGTGGAGAAAATACATCTATTTTTCTTATTTTTATTGAAAAAACCTTGCTCATTAACTTTTTTTTCGTAACTTTGCAGCGCAAAATGCAGAATATAAAATTAGGTAACTATTTTTTAATAAAGCGTAAAAAGATGAAAAAGTTATTTTTAATGCTTGCTGCTGGCATGATGGCAGCTACAGTAAATGCTCAGGCTCTGGAAGAGAGCAAGACATTCTTTGACAATTGGTACATTGGAGTGAATGGTGGTGTTTCTGCACCTGCCAAGCACTACAAGGTTCTGAAGAACATCACTCCTGAGGCCAGCCTCCGCATCGGCCGTTGGATCACTCCTGTCTTCGGTCTCGCTGCCGAGGGAACTGTGAACTTTGGTAAGAAGCCGAAGTACGACTACATCTACGACAACAAGACGTTCATCAAGAACTTCCGCGTTAGCTTGCTGGGTACCACTAACTTCAGCAACTGGTTTGCTGGTTACACTGGCGAGCCCCGCACTGTTGAGTTCATCGGTGTCTATGGCCTCGGCTGGCAGCGTGTACTCGGCGGCATCAAGAAGGGTGACGGCGTAAAGCGCAACTGGTGGACCTCTAAGTTAGGTCTGGACATTGCCTTCAACCTCGGCGCTGCCAAGGCTTGGCAGGTTTATGTTGAGCCCAACATCGTTTACAACCTCGAGACCTTCACTGGCGTGAAGTTCAACCTGAGCCAGGCTCGCGTAGGTGTGAACCTCGGTGTGAACTACAAGTTCGGTAACAGCAACGGTACTCACAACTTCAAGACTGCCCAGCTCCGCGACCAGGCTGAGATCGACGGTCTGAACGCTAAGATCAACGAGCTCCGCGCTGACAACAACGCTAAGGACGGTAAGATTGCTGCTGACAACAAGCAGATTGCTGACCTGAAGGCTCAGCTGGCTGCTTGCCAGAGCCAGCCGAAGGCTACTGCCGCTAAGGCTGTTGCTCCTAAGGCCGTTGAGACCAGCCTCCAGCCCATCGTGATCTTCCAGCAGGGCAAGAGCACTATCGACGCTGCCGGTTACGCAAGCTGCGAGATGATTTCTAAGTATATGAAGAACCACAAGGACGTTAAGGTGCTTGTTCGCGGCTACGCTTCTCCCGAGGGTAACGCTGAGCTGAACCAGAAGCTGTCTGAGGCTCGTGCCCAGGCTGTGAAGAACGCTCTTGTTAAGCGCTACAAGATTGCTGCCGACCGCATCACCACTGAGGGTGCCGGTGCTACCGACAAGCTCTCTGACGAGATCGACTTCAACCGCGTTGCAATGTTCTTCGTGAAGTAAGAAACGACTGATAAGTTAAAACATAATAATTATCCCCGTCGGATGTCCGTCCAACGGGGATTTTTTTGTACCTTTGTGCCAAATATTACTAATTAAAACTATCATGAAGACTGTTCTACTATTGACACTACTTACGGTCAGCCAGCTGCTGACTGCACAAAACCGCCGTGAAATCAACATCAGAGACTGGGAGTTCTCGCGCGACAACGCCACATGGTCGTCCGTACGCATACCCCACGACTGGGCCATTGCCGGTCCCTTCGACAAGAAGTGGGACCTGCAACGCGTAGCCATCACGCAGAACGGAGAAACCGAGGCCACCGAGAAGTCGGGCCGCAGCGGTGCGCTGCCGTGGATTGGTGAAGGCTGGTACCGTACGACGGTCGAAATCCCACAGGGCTACCAGACAGCCGAGCTGGTGTTCGACGGTGCCATGGCCGAGCCGCGTGTCACCATCAACGGCAAGGAGGCAGGCTACTGGGCCTACGGCTACAACGCCTTCCGCATAGACGCTACCCCATATATCGCCAGTGGCAAGCTGGACATCGGTGTTCACCTGCAGAATGTCGAGGAGAGCAGCCGCTGGTATCCTGGTGCAGGCCTGTATCGCCCCGTTACGCTGGTGCTGACACAGAAGACGCACATTGACGACTGGAGCATCTATGCTCGTACGATGAGCATTGGTAAGGGCGAGGCTGTCGTTGAGGTGGAAGCCCGCGTCGTAAATCCAATAAAGGGGACTGCGCAGTTTTTCCTGACAGGGCCTGACGGCAAGACTGCATCGAGTGGTGACACCCGCATAGAAGGCGACGGAAAAGTGTATGCCAAGTTCAAAATGAAGAATCCTATGCTATGGTCGCCTGAGACACCTTATTTATATCAAGTGAAGGTGGAGGTGTATCAGGGTCATCATGAAGTGCTCGACAGCAAGACCATCAAGACGGGCATCCGCACCGTCCGGGTTTCTCGCGACGGTGGTTTCCAGCTGAATGGGCAGACGCGCAAGATCAAGGGCGTCTGTCTGCACCACGACCTTGGTCCCTTGGGTGCTGCCATCAACAAGTCAGCGCTGATTCGCCAGATTAAGATGATGAAGGCCATGGGCTGCGATGCCATCCGTACGTCGCACAACATGCCGTCGACGTGGCAGATGGACCTCTGCGACTCGCTGGGCATGATGGTCATGGCTGAGTCGTTTGACATGTGGAAATTCCCGAAGTGCAAGAACGGCTACGCCCGTTTCTTCAACGAGTGGGCCGAGCGGGACATCACCAACCTGGTACTGAACCACCGCAACCACCCCAGCATCGTCATGTGGTCGATAGGCAACGAGATACCTGAGCAGTGGGGCGAGGAAGGCCGCCAAATCGCTATCCGTCTGCAGGGATTGTGCCACTCGCTGGACCCCACCCGACCTGTCACACAGGGCATGGACCGTGTCGACGATGCCATGAAGAGCGGCTTTGCACAAGCCATGGAGGTTCCTGGTTTCAACTACCGGCTGCACAAGTATGCTGAGGGCATCAAGCGGTTGCCGCAAGGATTCCTTCTGGGCAGCGAGACGACATCCACGGTGAGCAGCCGCGGCATCTACAAGTTCCCCGTCAAAATCACCGACAATTCACAATATTCCTCATGGGCCAAAGGCTACGACCCGAAGGCCATCAAGAATGCCGACGGCCAGTGCTCCGGCTACGATGTGGAACATTGCGCATGGAGCAACCTGCCCGACGACGACTGGGTATGGCAGGATGACTATCCTTGGGTGATCGGTGAGTTTGTATGGACTGGCTACGACTACTTGGGCGAACCGACACCTTACGATGAGTACTGGCCGTCACGCTCGAGCTACTTTGGCATCTGCGACCTCGCCGGACTGCCCAAGGACCGCTACTACCTATACCGCAGCCGCTGGAACAAGCAGGAGCATACCGTCCACCTGCTGCCCCACTGGACATGGCCTTCCCGTAAGGGTCAGGTGACACCCGTCTACTGCTATACTGACGGTGTAGAGGGTGAGTTGTTTGTCAATGGCAAAAGCCAAGGCCGTGTACGAAAGAACAAGGACAGCCGCCTGGACCGCTACCGTCTGCGCTGGAACGATGTCCGCTACGAACCAGGCGAGATACGTGTCGTGGCATACGACGACAAGGGCAATAAGATTGGTGAAGACGTTCGCCGCACGGCAGGCAAGGCCGTCCGACTGACAGCACAAGCCGAGCCGTCACTCGACGGCAAGACGTGGCATGCTGACGGCGACGACCTGATATTCGTACACGTCGGAGCAGCCGACAAGCAGGGCATTGCTGTACCTACGGCCGACAACAACCTGACCTTCACGGTCAGCGGAGCAGCCCGTTTTGAAGCTGTCTGCAACGGTGATGCCACCTCGCTGCAGTCGTTCAAGCAGCCCGAGATGCAGCTCTTCAACGGCGAGTTGGTGGTCATTCTCCGCACCACCGAACAGGCAGGAACTGCCACGCTGGTCGTCAAGGACAAGCAGGGTAAACTGAAGCCCGTCACCATAACGGTAGAAACCCGATAACCCATAGCACCCCCAGGCAATGAAGCGTATCACCTCACTTTTCCTGACAGTAACCCTTGGCCTCTCAGCCAGTGCACAGTCTTACCCTGTCCACGACTCAAAAATTGCTGACACCTTCTGGCTCGGAGCAGACATCAGCGGAGCCACCGAACAGGAACGGCGTGGCGTCCAACTGCGTAACAGCAAGGGCGAGCCACGCGAGTGTACCGCCCTCATGCGAGAGTTAGGACTGAACGCCGTGCGACTGCGCGTCTGGGTAAACCCAAAAGGCGGCTTCAGCGGCAAGGATGATGTCGTCAGGATGGCACGTCGTGCCAAGGACTGGGGCATGGCCGTCATGATTGACTTCCACTACAGCGACTGGTGGGCCGACCCTGGCCAGCAGAACATTCCTGCAGCATGGAAGGATATGGACTATCCGCAGATGTGTGAGGCACTGGCCTCTCACACCCGCGAGGTACTAACAGCTGTCAAAGAGACGGGTGCCGACATACGTTGGGTGCAGGTAGGCAACGAGACTCCCAACGGTTTTCTGTGGCCGATAGGTGACTCCCACAAGAACTTGCGCCAGTATGCCGGACTGACCGATGCCGGCTATGCCGCCGTCAAGCAGGTGCTGCCCCAAGCGCAGGTCATCGTTCACCTTGATGCGGCCTACGACCCTAAGCGATACGACTACATCTTCGATGGTCTCAAAAAATACCATGCGCGCTACGACATGATAGGACTGAGTGTCTACCCCTACTGGGACATGAAAGGTGGCCACACCCGTTCGTGGCAAGAGACGGTAGAGCGAGCCACCGAAAACATCAACCGCCTGTGGACTAAATACAAGAAGCCGATGATGGTTGTCGAGACGGGTGCCGAGGCTTTGAAGCCCATTGAAGGCAAGCAAATCATAGCCGCCGTCATCAACATGGCCCGCAACCAGACAGGAGGGCACTGCCACGGTGTCTTCTATTGGGCTCCCGAGACAGACCGCGGCTACAAACTGGGCGCTTTCCAAGACAACCGCCCCACCGCTATCATGGATGCCTTCACAGAAGCAGCCCTAAAAGTTGGCAAATAATAATCATGTGTCTCACCTGATTACGACAGTCCCTCAATCAGTCCGTCCTCAATCGTGATACGCTCTGCCTGAGGACTCCTCGGCAGGCCAGGCATGCGAAGCATGTCGCCGGCAATGGCAACAATCATCTCTGAGCCACAATTCAGAATGATGTCACGGATACGGATGGTGAAACCCTCAGGAGAACCATAGCGCGTGGCATCGGCAGAGAAAGAGAACTGCGTCTTGGCGATGCAAACGGGATAGTGGGCGATGGCACCGTCCTCATCGGTAAAAGTAGCACGTAAGGCCTCCAGCTTCTTTGTCACAGTCTTTCCATACTCAACGGCTGAGGCACCATAGATGCCCTTGCAAACCTTTTCTATCTTGTCTTCAAGGCAGTCAGCTTCCTTATAGGTAAAGCGTATGGGTAACGGCTGTTGCCTCTCAATAGTGTCTGTGACGGTCTGAGCCAGTTCAGTGGCTCCCTCGCCGCCTTTCAGGAAAGCCTCGTTGACGGCAAAACCAACCTCCAGATCCTCGCAGTTCTTACGTACGATGTCTATCTCCTCCTCCAGGTCGGTGTCGTGCCTGTTCAGCGTGACCACGACAGGCTGTCCGAAGCCCTGCATGTTGCGGATGTGTCGGTTGAGGTTCTTCAAGCCCTCCATCAGTCCCTTGGCGTTTGGTTTGTTGATATGCTCAAGAGCCACTCCGCCATGCATTTTCAAACCCTGTGTAGTAGCCACGATAACCACCAGCCTCGGCTGCAGTCCCGTCTTGCGACACTTGATATCGAAGAACTTCTCGGCACCAAGGTCTGCACCAAAGCCTGCCTCCGTCACCACATAGTCGCTGAACGTCATGGCCATCTTTGTGGCGAGCACACTCGAACAACCGTGTGCGATGTTGGCGAATGGTCCACCATGGATATAGGCAGGCGTATGTTCGGTGGTCTGAACAAGGTTTGGATTCAGCGCATCGCGCATCAGCACGGTGATGGCTCCGGCTACGCCGAGGTCTTTCACCTTGAAGAGCTTGCCATCGGCAGTAATGCCGAGCACAATGTTCTCTATACGTCGTTGTAAATCAGCCTCACTTGTTGCCAGACAGAGGATAGCCATCAACTCCGAGGCAGGAGTGATGTCGAAGCCCGTCTCTGACACCACACCGTCGCCACGCAGGCCAGTAACGACATTACGCAGAGCACGGTCATTGACGTCAAGCACTCGTTTCCAGAATATCTCACGCAGTGAAAAGCCTTCCTTGCGGTGCTGATACAGGTAGTTGTCGAGCAGGGCACTGATGGTATTGTGGGCCGACGTCACGGCATGGAAGTCACCCGTAAAGTGCAGGTTGATCTTCTCCATGGGCAGCACCTGGGCATAACCGCCGCCGGCAGCACCACCCTTCATACCGAAGCAAGGACCTAACGAGGGTTCTCGCAGGGCCACAGCCGCATTCTTGCCCAGACGGTTGAGTCCCAAAGCCAATCCGATACTGACCGTCGTCTTGCCTATGCCAGCCTTGGTGGGGCTGATGGCTGTCACGAGTATCAGACGGCTCTTCTTCACACGTTGCTCGTCGATAAGCGATATGGGAACTTTGGCCATGTAGCGGCCATAAGGCTCAATCTCTTCAGGGGCAATGCCCAGCCTGGAAGCAATGTCGTTGATGTGGTCCAACTGGCACTCCCTGGCAATCTGGATGTCTGTCTTCATTTGTCGTTTTGTCATATTGATGGCTGCAAAATTACCATTTTATTTGCTGATAGGCAAGAAAAAGAGGCAAAAAGATGAATATAGGCTGCAAAATTTGGCAATTAGGAAGAAAAAGCATATCTTTGCAGGATTAATATAAACTAATGAATATGAAACATCAACTGAGAAGCAGTGTATGCACTGAAGGCAGGAGAATGGCCGGCGCCCGTGCCTTATGGGTTGCCACAGGTATGAAGCGCGAGCAGTTCGGCAAGCCGATTATTGCCATCGTCAACTCGTTCACACAGTTTGTTCCAGGTCACACTCACCTGCATGAGATAGGCCAGATAGTACGCAAGGAGATTGAGAATATGGGCTGCTATGCCGCTGAGTTCAACACCATCGCCATCGACGACGGTATCGCCATGGGGCACGACGGCATGCTCTACTCGCTGCCTTCGCGCGACATTATTGCCGACTCGGTGGAATATATGGTGAATGCCCACAAGGCCGATGCCATGATCTGCATATCGAACTGCGACAAGGTGACGCCAGGCATGCTAATGGCTGCCATGCGACTGAATATCCCCGCCGTATTCTGCAGCGGCGGCCCCATGGAGGCCGGACGGTGGCGCGGCGAGAATGCCGACCTTATCACGGCCATGGTGAAGGGAGCCGACCCGTCAGTCAGCGATGAAGAGATGGCGCAGATTGAGTCGTGTGCCTGTCCTGGCTGCGGCTCCTGCTCGGGCATGTTTACAGCAAACTCCATGAACTCACTGACCGAGGCCATCGGTCTGTCGTTACCTGGCAATGGTACCATCCTGGCTACACACACCAACCGCATCGAGCTGTTCAAACAGGCTGCCCGTCAAGTAGTGAAGAACGCGCTGGCCTACTACGAGGACGGCGACGAGTCGGTGCTTCCCCGCAATATTGCCACACGTACAGCCTTCATGAACGCCATGGCTTTAGACATTGCCATGGGTGGCTCAACCAATACCGTACTGCACCTGCTGGCCGTAGCGCAAGAGGCCGGTGCTGAATTCACGATGAAGGACATCGACGCCCTGAGCCGTAAGGTTCCTTGTCTCTGCAAACTGGCTCCTAACACGCAGAAGTACAGCGTCCAGGAGTGCAACCGTGCCGGTGGCATCCTGGGCATACTTAACGAGCTAAACAAGGGAGGACTCATCGACGGCAGTGCCATGCGTGTAGACGGCATGACGCTCGACGAAGCCATACAGACCTATGACATCCAACAGGTTGTCGACAAGCCCCAGACGCCCCACCCTGCCCACATTTACTTCTCGGCTCCAGCAGGGCGTTTCTCGACGACAATGGGTTCACAAAGCGAGCTATACCCGTCGTTAGACAACGACCGCACCAACGGCTGTATCCGCGACCTGCAGCATGCCTACACCAAGGACGGCGGACTGGCCGTGCTCTTTGGCAACATCGCACAGGACGGTTGCGTGGTAAAGACAGCAGGTGTCGACGAGTCGCTGTGGCACTTTGAAGGCCCTGCCGTAGTGTTTGATTCACAGGAGGATGCCTGCGAGGGCATACTCGGCGGACGTGTCAAGAAGGGCGACTGCGTGGTCATCACCCATGAGGGTCCAAAGGGTGGTCCCGGCATGCAGGAGATGCTCTATCCCACAAGCTATATCAAGTCGATGCACATGGGCAAGGAGTGCGCTCTGATTACCGACGGCCGATTCTCGGGCGGTACCAGCGGACTCAGCATCGGCCACATCTCGCCAGAGGCTGCCAGTGGCGGCAACATCGGTAAGATTAAGGATGGCGATATCATCGTCATCGACATCCCCTCGCGCAGCATCAGTGTCAAACTGAGCGACGAGGAGTTGGCCGCACGCCCACAACAGCCGCTGAAACGTAGCCGCATGGTCAGCAAGGCGCTGCGGGCCTACGCCCAAAGCGTCAGCAGTGCCGACAAGGGAGGTGTGCGTATCATCGACTGACAGCTGCGTCCCGTTGGGAAACCATCCTCTATGCCCAAAGTCGTTGTTGCGATAGATTCCTTCAAGAGCTGCCTGACCTCCAAAGAGGCTAATCAGGCGGCTGCCGATGGCATCAGGAGTGTATGGCCTGATGCTGAGGTTGTGCAGGTGCCTGTCAGCGATGGTGGTGAGGGTTTTATAGAGGCTTTCCATGCCGCTATTGGAGGAGAACTGCAAGCAGTGCACGTCAAAGACCCGTTGATGCGCCCCATTACCGCAAGGTATCTGCTAAAAAGGAAGATGGCAGTAATAGAAATGGCTGAAGCCAGCGGGCTGATGCTCCTGTCAGCAGAAGAGCGAAATCCTATGGTGGCAACGAGTTACGGTACGGGCCAGCTGGTGGCAGATGCTATAAGAAAAGGTGCAGAGCACATCATCGTGGGACTTGGAGGCAGTGCCACAAGCGATGCCGGCATCGGAATGCTCAAGGCTCTTATGGACAGTCTTTCCTCTGTTCCTCTCAAATGTGGGGAAGTCCGTTGCTGGGACAACACTATGATTCCAGCAACTGTCCGTTTTACTATTGCTACTGATGTGAACAACCCGCTTTGTGGTTTATGTGGTGCCGCCCATGTATTCTCTCCTCAAAAGGGTGCAACACCCGACATGGTCAGTCTGTTGGACAAACGAGCAAGAAAGTTTGCCGAGGTCTCTGCCAAACACTTTGGCTACGACCGTCAGAACATGCCTGGTGCAGGAGCTGCCGGCGGATTGGGTTATGCTTTCTTGCAATATCTGAATGCCGAATGTACATCTGGCATTCAGTTGTTGCTGGACACCATCCAGTTCAAAGAAATCGTAAAGAATGCTGACTTCGTCATCACGGGCGAAGGTGCTGCCGACCGTCAGACGCTGATGGGCAAGCTACCCATGGGCATCCTTCAGCAGTCAGGCGACACGCCGGTATGTCTTTTAGCAGGACGTATCGGCGACAGCGAAGAACTGCTGAAGGCAGGCTTCGCCCGTATTGAGTGCATCAACCCCGAAGGAATCTCTCTTGCAACGGCTCTACGTAAAGATGTAGCCATGGAACACATCCGCCGTACAGCCAAGAGCATTACAGCAAGGATAACATCGATACACAAATAGTTGTTTCTCAACAACATAAGTCAACAGATGGCTAATTTTTCAGATTATATACATCACATGCGGTAGGGTGGAAACCATCAAACAGTTCCAGGATTCTAAAGAAAACTTAAATTCTTGATGATGATAGCGTGTAATTGCTACATTTTATGTACTTTTGCAGCCAATTAAAATAGACTGTTTTAACTAAGACTGACGATGAGAGACAGAATAACAGGATCGAAGGCGCTGATGAGGGCACTCCAGGCCGAGGGTGTGAAGACTATCTTCGGCTATCCGGGAGGAAGCATCATGCCCGTCTACGACGCGCTGTTCGACTACACACGGGGAGAGAAGAAATGCTTCGACCACATCTTGGTACGCCACGAGCAGGGAGCTACCCACGCTGCCGAAGGCTATGCCCGCGTTAGCGGTGAGGTCGGCGTAGCACTGGTGACCAGCGGCCCTGGTGTGACCAACACGCTGACGGGTATTGCCGACGCCATGCTTGACTCAACCCCCATCGTGGTCATTGCAGGCCAGGTGAACACCTCGGCACTGGGCACTGATGCCTTCCAAGAGGTTGACCTCGTGGGCGTTGCACAGCCTATCTCGAAGTGGTCGTACCAGATACGCCGAGCCGAAGATGTGGCATGGGCCGTCAGCCGGGCATTCTACATTGCCCGCACCGGTCGTCCAGGACCTGTGGTACTTGACTTTCCTCGTAACGCACAAGTCGAAGAGTTTGACTGGGAGGCAAAAAAAGTTGATTTCGTGCGTTCCTACGTCCCCTATCCGAAACTGAACAATAGTGCCGTAAAGCAGGCTGCCGAACTGATCAACAATGCCAAGCGTCCGCTTGCGCTGGTTGGCCAAGGCGTCGAGCTGGGCAACGCTCAGGAGGAGTTGAAGGCTTTCCTCGAGAAAGCCGACATTCCCGCCGGACGTACGATGCTGGGACTCTCAGCACTACCCTCCAATCATCCACTGAACGTGGGTATGCTGGGTATGCACGGCAACTATGCCGTCAACCTGAAAGAGCAACAATGCGATGTGCTGATAGCCATCGGCATGCGCTTCAGCGACCGCGTGACGGGCAACACCAAGAGTTATGCCAAGCAGGCCAAAATTATACATCTGGACATTGACCCCAGCGAGATAAATAAGAACGTGAAGGCCGACGTGCCTGTGGTGGCCGACTGCAAGGAGTCGCTACCCGCACTGACGGCCCTCATCAACCGTGCCAACCACCACGAGTGGCGCGAGTCGTTCAAGGAACTGGACGACAAGGAGCGTGAGAAGGTCATTGAGCCAGCCATCCACCCCAGCGATGGTCCGCTGCTGATGGGCGAGGTGGTGAATGCTGTCGCCGAACAGGCTGCCGACGATGCCGTGCTGGTGACCGACGTCGGCCAGAACCAGCTGTTCGCCACACGTTACTTCAAATACCACCATCAGCGCAGTATCTGCACCAGCGGTGGACTGGGCACCATGGGCTACGGCATGCCGGCAGCTATCGGTGCTACCTTCGGTGCCCCCGGCCGGCAGGTGTGCTGCTTCATGGGCGACGGAGGTTTCCAAATGTGTATCGAGGAGCTGGGCACCATCATGGAGCAAAAGGCTCCTGTCAAGATGATTCTGATGAACAACCACTACCTCGGCAACGTGCGCCAATGGCAGGACATGTTCTGGATGCGTCGCAAGTCGTTTACGAAGATGCTCAATCCCTGCTACGAGCTGATAGCGCAAGGCTATGGCATACCCTATCAGGCCGTCACCGACCGTAAGGACCTGACTGCCGCCATTGAGCGCATGCTGACCACACAAGGGCCGTTCATCCTGGAATGTGCCATCAAGGAAGACGACGATGTGCTGCCGATGACACCTCCTGGTATGAACGTCGATCAGATGATGCTGGAGGTATGAGGAGTTCATAGTTCATAGTTCTTAGTTCATAGTTCTTAGTTCATAGTTCTTAGTTCATAGTACATAGTTATGAAAGACTGCAAGAGACTATATACCCTGTTAGTATATTCAGAGAACGTGGCCGGTATACTGAACCAAATTACGGCCGTATTCACCCGCCGCCAGGTCAACATCGAGAGTCTGAACGTGTCGGCATCGTCGATAGAGGGTGTACATAAATATACCATCACCGCATGGAGCGATGAGGACCAGATATCCAAGATCACCAAGCAGATAGAGAAGAAGATCGACGTGGTGAAGGCCAACTACTTCACCGACGACCAGCTGTTTATCCGCGAGTCAGGACTGTACAAGCTTTCTACGGATAAGGTACTGGAGAACCCCGAGATATCGCGTACCATACGCCGTCACGAAGCCAGCATCATGGAGGTAAACCCCACCTACACGGTGGTGATGAAGAACGGCAAGACGGAGGACATCCTAAACCTGTACGAGGCGCTGAACACCTTCGACTGCGTATTCCAGTACACCCGCTCCGGCCGCATCGCCGTCACCCGCGCCAAGCAGGAACAGGTCAGCGAGTTCCTCGAAGAACGGGAACAGGCGCATGTCCAGCAATAACTTTTTTCCTGACTTCGGTGTTGCGTCACCCTATACGCGCGCGTATATAGTAGGGA
>CAMJWJ010000048.1 GCA_946409435.1 uncultured Prevotella sp.
CCACAACATGTGGTGGGTATGGAACTACGAGGCTCGTGACCTGTTCCGTGACCTCAACCCTGAGCTTTATCATGAAGTGAAGCACAACCCCGTGATGCTCCTCGAGCGTCTGAGTTTTGCCCGTAAGGAAGAGATTGTGAAGGATAAGGCGCTGATGAAGCGCATCAAGGATGTTTACGCCCTGTTCCGTGAGTATATGGATGTGAAGCCCGACTCGAAGCGTCCCTCTGTGGCCTACTTCTGCATGGAGTACGGCATCCACTCGGCGCTGAAGATTTACAGCGGCGGTCTTGGCATGCTTGCCGGCGACTACGTCAAGGAGGCTTCCGACTCTAACGTCGACATGTGTGCCGTAGGCTTCCTCTATCGTTTCGGTTACTTCACGCAGAGCCTCTCGATGGACGGCCAGCAGATAGCCAACTACGAGACTCAGAACTTCGGTTCGCTGCCCATCGAGCGCCAGCTCGACGCTGACGGCAATCCCCTGGTGATCGACGTTCCCTACACCAACTACCAGGTTCATGCCTACGTATGGCGTGTCAATGTGGGTCGTGTGAAGCTGTACCTGCTTGATACCGACAACGATATGAACTCAGACTTCGACAAGCCCATCACGCACGCCCTCTACGGTGGTGACTGGGAGAACCGCCTGAAGCAGGAGATCCTGCTCGGTATCGGTGGTATGCTGCTGCTGAAGAAGCTGGGCATCAAGAAGGACATCTACCATTGCAACGAGGGTCACGCAGCCCTGTGCAACCTGCAGCGGCTGTGCGACTACATCGAGGAGGGACTGACCTTCAATCAGGCTATGGAGCTTGTACGTGCCAGCGGCCTGTATACCGTTCACACCCCCGTTCCTGCCGGTCACGACTACTTTGACGAGGGACTCTTCGGCAAGTACATGGGCGGCTATCCTCAGAAGCTCGGCATCACGTGGGACGAGTTCATCGGTATGGGCCGCACCAATCCTGACGACAAGGGCGAGAAGTTCTGCATGTCGACCTTTGCTTGCAACACCTGCCAGGAAGTCAACGGCGTGTCGATGCTTCACGGATGGGTCAGCCAGAAGATGTTTGCACCCATCTGGAACGGTTACTTCCCCGAGGAGAACCACGTTGGCTACGTCACCAATGGCGTACACTTCCCCACATGGTGTGCTACCGAGTGGCGCCGCGTCTATGCAAAATACTTCGACGCGAAGCACATGAGCGACCAGTCAAACGAGGAGATATGGCACGGCATCTACAACTGTCCCGATGAGGAAGTGTGGGCCACGCGTATGGCTCTGAAGAAGAAGCTCTTCGACTACATCAAGGAGCAGTTCCGCGAGACGTGGCTGCGCAACCAGGGCGACCCCTCGCGTGTGGTACGCCTGCTGGAGCAGATGAACCCCAACGCGCTGGTTATCGGTTTCTGCCGCCGTTTTGCCACCTACAAGCGTGCCCACCTGCTGTTCACCGACGAGGCCCGTCTGTCGAAGATTGTCAACGATCCCGAGCATCCCGTCATCTTCCTCTTTGCCGGTAAGGCTCACCCTGCTGACGGTGCCGGTCAGGGACTGATCAAGAAGATCTACGAGATCTCGCAGCGTCCTGAGTTCCTTGGCAAGGTCATCTTCCTCGAGGACTATGACTTCTTGCTGGCTCGCCGTCTCGTCTCGGGTGTCGACATCTGGATGAACACGCCGACGCGCCCGCTGGAGGCTTCTGGCACATCTGGCGAGAAAGCCGAGATGAACGGTGTCGTCAACCTCAGCGTGAAAGACGGCTGGTGGCTCGAAGGCTACCGCGAGGGTGCCGGATGGGCACTCACCGAGCGCCGTACCTACCAGAACCAGGGCTATCAGGACCAGCTCGACGCAGCCACCATCTACGGTCTGCTGGAGAACGAGATCATACCTCTCTATTATGATAAGGACAAGAGGGGCATCTCGAAGAACTGGATCAAGGTCATCAAGAACTCCATCGCCCAGATAGCCCCGCACTACACGATGAAGCGCCAGCTGGACGACTACTATTCCAAGTTCTACGAGAAGCAGGCTAAGCGTTTCGCTAAGGTTTCTAAGGATAACAACCGTCTGGCTAAGGATATTGCTCTCTGGAAGGAGACCGTTGCCGAGCGCTGGGATGCCATCAGCGTGGTGAGCAGCGAGTGGAACTTCCCGCTGACGGGTGGCGAGGCTGGTCAGAAGTACCACCTGAAGTACGTCATCAACGAGCAGGGTCTCGACGATGCTATCGGACTGGAGAAGGTCAACATCTTCGTCAACAAGGACGGCGAGGAGCGCGTGTACAGCGTTGAGCCGTTGAAGGTCACCGGCCATGATGGCAACCTCTACACCTTCGAGGCCGAGCTGGCTCCCACTCAGTTCGGACAGTACAAGAGTGCCGTCCGCATGTATCCGAAGAACGTCAATCTGCCTCACCGCCAGGACTTCTGCTACGTGAAGTGGCTGGATCTGCCGCAGATGTAATATCTTTCAGAGGTGAGAGATAAGAGGTGAGAGGTGAGAAGTCGCCTCTCATCTCTCATCTCTCATTCTTCATTCTTCATTTCTCATTTCCCCATTTCTCATTTCTCATTCCTCATTTCTCATTCCTCATTTCTATGGACATCAAGCAAGCCGAATTCTCGCTGTCGGCTCCGATGGAGTCGATGTGCCCCAAGGACACCAAGCCCGAATATGCCTTCATAGGCCGCTCGAACGTCGGTAAGTCGAGCCTTATCAACATGCTGACCAACAACCGGCGGCTGGCCAAGACATCGGCGACGCCCGGCAAGACGCTGCTCATCAACCACTTCATCATCAACCGCGAGTGGTATCTCGTCGACTTGCCAGGCTACGGCTATGCTAAGCGCTCGAAGAAGGAGGTAGACCGGCTGGACCAGATGATACGCGGCTACATCCTCCAGCGCCGTCAGCTGGTGAACGTCTTCGTGCTCGTTGACATCCGGCTGGAACCGCAGCCAATCGATCTTGAGTTCATCGAGTGGCTCGGCGTCTCTTCCGTCCCCTTTGCCATCGTCTTCACCAAGGCCGACAAACTGACGCCCAACAAGGCACGGCAGGCCGTGGAGGCTTACAAGCAGAGACTGCTCGAGACGTGGGAGGAGCTGCCGCCCGTCTTCGTCACGTCGGCCGAGAAGAAGGAGGGCCGCGACGATGTGCTCGACTACATCGACAGCATCAACAAGTCGCTGTAGAGAGGGGATGGAAAGGCACTCCCGCTCGGAAATACTCAAATAAATTTGGTATTTCCCTCGGTTATTTGTACCTTTTTGCTGTCGCAAGAAGGTACTCCCGCTCGGAAATACTCAAATAAATTTGGTATTTCCCTCGCTTATTCGTACCTTTGCACTCCAAAAACGATGAAACTATATGCCAGAACAGTCGAATAACAACAGCAACAACGGCACACAACGGCGCCAGCGCCGACAACAGCCTGCCGATAATTCCTACGCTCACGTACAGCCACAAGCCCGCGAACTGGAACGCGCCGTGCTGGGTGCCCTGATGATTGACAAGGACGCCTACGCCGTCGTGTGCGAGATGCTAAGGGCCGACAGCTTCTACGAGCCGCGCCACCAGAAGATCTACCGCGCCGTCATGGAACTGGCCATGCACGAGCTGCCCGTTGACGTGTGGACCGTGATAGAACAGCTGGCCAAGCAGGGCGACCTCGCCGACGTGGGAGGCCCCGGCTACGTCACGGAGATCTCTTCCAGCGTGGCCTCGTCGGCTAACATCGAGTATCACGCCCGCATCATCGCTCAGAAGTCGCTGGCACGACAGCTCATCTCCTTTGCGGGCAACATCGAGACAAAAGCCTTCGATGAGACCGTCGACGTCGACGACCTCATGCAGGAAGCCGAGGGGTCGCTCTTCGAGCTGGGGCAGCGTAACATGAAGAAGGACTATACGCAGATAGACCCCGTCATCAGAAACGCCATCGACGTCATCCAGAAAGCCGCCGCCAACAAGGACGGTCTGACGGGCGTGCCAACGGGCTACCACAAGCTGGACGACATCACGAGCGGATGGCAGGCTTCCGACCTCGTCATCATCGCCGGACGCCCCGCCATGGGTAAGACATCGTTTGCCCTCAGCATGGCCAAGAACATCGCTGCCGACTACAAGGTGCCGATGGCCTTCTTCTCGCTGGAAATGTCGAACGTGCAACTGGTCAACCGCCTCATCTCCAACGCCTGCGAGATACAAGGCTCGAAAATCCTCAACGGCCAGCTGCGCCCCGATGAGTGGGACCGGCTGGACAAGCGCGTCAACAACCTGCTCGGCGCTCCGCTGTACATCGACGACACACCGGGCCTCTCCGTCTTCGAGCTGCGCACCAAGGCTCGCCGGCTGGTCAAGGAGCACGACGTGAAAATCATCATGATCGACTATCTGCAGCTGATGAATGCCAACGGCATGCGATTCTCGTCGCGCCAGGAGGAGGTGTCGACCATCAGCCGCTCGCTGAAGGGACTTGCCAAGGAGCTGGACATACCCATCCTGGCGCTCTCGCAGCTGAACCGCGGCGTGGAGAGCCGCGAGGGACTCGAGGGCAAGCGGCCCCAGCTGAGCGACCTGCGCGAGTCGGGAGCCATCGAGCAGGATGCCGACATGGTGCTCTTCGTCCACCGTCCCGAATACTACCACATCTACCAGGACGACAACGGGCGCGACTTGCGCGGCATGGCACAGATCATCATCGCCAAGCACCGTAAGGGTGCCACGGGCGACGTGCTGCTGACCTTCCGCGGCGAGTTCACGCGATTCGAGAATCCCGAGGACAGCCGACTCAATCCCGCCCGCCAGGACGACAACGGCGGCACCATACTGGGCAGCAACGTCAACCGCGGACAACAGAATCCCGACGCCTCCCCGTTCGCCGGCGAACCGTTCCGGGAGAGTGACGAAAAGGCACCCTACTAAGCAACGGATGAATTTTATTTTCGAACACGGATTTCACGGATTTCACGGATTGATTTTACGGACACGAATCTAACGAAGGTTTAGCTCGACGAAGTCAATGAAACGATTTTTATTTTCGAACACGGATTTCACGGATTTTCACGGATTGATTTTACGAACACGAATATAACGAAGGTTTAGCTCGACGAAGTCAATGAAACGATTTTTATTTTCGAACACGGATTTCACGGATTTCACGGATTGATTTTCTTCTGTGGATTAAAAAACAATTCGTTGTAGTAAAAAATAATCCGTGTCATCCGTGCAATCTGTGGTACTTTCATACATGCGAAAGTCGAATTATTATTTCGAGTACTTCTCGATAAACTGCTGGGCCTGCTCGTCGCCCAGCTCTTTTGCTTTCTGCAGGTTCTGCAGCCCCTCCTGCTTCATGCCCTTCACACATTGGGCCAGTCCGAGGAAGAGGTAGCCATCGGAAGCGTCAGGCTCCTGGCGGATGATGGCCTCGGCAGACTTCAGGGCATCATCGGTCTGACCCAGCCGAAGTTCAACGGCAGCACGCTCCGTCAGGTAGAGCATCTCCGTGGGAGCAGCCTCCACGGCACGGCGGATGTCGTCAAGGGCCTGCTGAAACAGGTGACCCTTCATCTCGGCCTGCTCGCGCACGTAGTAGAAGTGGGCACCCAGCTGCGAGGCGGTCATCAGCTGCTCGTACTCGTTGAAGTCGGCAACGGCAGGGCGGTACTGACCGGCCTCGCTGCGCACCTGAGCACGGGCCAGCAGGTAGGGAGCGGCCGTCTTGACGTAGGGACGCGAGAACTGGTTGACGGCGCTGTCGAGCAGGGCCAGCGCACCCTCGCTGTCCTTCAGCTGCAGCTTGCATTGGGCCGCCGACAGGTACTGCTCGGCTGGCTTGAGGTCGCTCTTCGTCAGCGCCAGGTAGACATCGCAGGCCTCGGCATAGCGCTTGTCGGCATACAGTATCTGCGCTTCCTGCAGACGGTACACCGAGATGCCGTTCAGCTGGTAGGCCGCGCGGGCGTGCTCCAGGGCGTGCTCCAGCGACCACGGCTCGTAAGGCACATCGGCGTGCTGAAGGTGCTTCTGAAGCATCATCTGGGCCAGCTGGTAGTGCGTGTCGTCCTTCTTCTCCGATACCTTCAGCGCCTCCTGCATGGTGGCGTCGGCTGCGGCGTAGTCGCCCTTGCTGATGGCCAGGCGGGCGCGGTATTCATAGCCCTCGGGGGCATTGGGAAACTTGGCGATGAAGCGCTCGATGTATTCGGCAAAGACCTCCGTGGACATCGACGATGCGCCCATGTAGGCCGAGAGGATGGCATCCTGCAAATCGTCGGGAACGGCCAGCGGAATGGAGGTCTGGCGCATGGCCGCGCTGTTGAGGCTCAGTCCCGTCATGCGCAGCTCGGCGGCAAAGCGGGCATCGATGGCATAGCTGGTGTCCGCCTGCTTGTTGTCAGCGGCGGGCTGGAGCATGCCGACCACCTGTCCGTCGTCGTTCAGCAAGGGCAGTCCCACCCATTGCTCGTCGCTCTTCAGCGACAGCGTGTAGTAGGTGTATTTCTCCTGGATGACGTCGGCGCTGCTGACATTGCCGTTGCGGCAGACGGGAGCCTTCTTGACGGCATACGGCAGGAGCCACACGGCTGTTCCGGCGGCAGCTGCTGTCGCAGCCATCGTGAGGCTGCTGGCCTTCTTGGCGGCGACGCGGAACTTCGCCACGTCGTACATCTCGTTGGCACCCATCATGTACTCCACGGGCCATTCCTTGCCCTGAGCGTCGATGATGACGGCCCGCGAGGCTCCCTTGAACGGCGTGTAGCAGCTGACGGCATCGCCCTCGTCGCTGACGAAGAAGCCGTTGCTGCTGCCAATGAGTTGTCCGTCGGCACCGAATGTCTTTAGGGTGAACACGCCCTGACTGGCCTTCTTGACCCACGACTGGGCATGCGATGGCAAGCAGGTAAATAGGCAAAAGAGCATCAGGACCATTGTCCGTAGTGCGCTACTTGTTGATATGCTTGCTTTGTTCTTCATTATTTCCATGACGTTTTTATTGTATTTCACATTTCTCATTTCACATTTCACATTTCTCATTCCTCATTCCTCATTCCTCATTTCTCATTTATCCTTAGCAGTTCTTTGGCGTTCTCGATGGCGGCAGCAGAGACAGCGCTGCCGCTGACCATCTGGGCTATCTCGCTGACACGCTCGTCGGCGGTCAGTTCCGTCATCCGGCTCATGGTGCCCTGCGCGGTCTCCTCCTTCGTCACGCGGTAGTGGTGGCTGCCCATGGCGGCTATCTGAGGCAGGTGGGTGATGCTGATGACCTGGCGACCGTTGGCACCCATCTCGCTCATCAGGGCGGCCATCTGCTCGGCTGTCTTGCCGCTGACACCCGTATCTATCTCGTCGAAGATGATGGTGGGCAGTTTCACGGCTCCGCTGATCATGGCTTTCAGCGACAGCATGACGCGCGCTATCTCGCCGCCGCTGGCCACCTGGGCAACGGGCTGGAGTGGGGTAGACGTGTTGGCCGAGAAGAGGAAGCTGACGCTGTCCTGTCCGCTCCTGCACAGCGGACATGTGGTGATGCTCACGCTGAAGCGGATGTTGGGCATACCAAGCGGCACGAGGCGCTGCTGCATCTGCCGCTCGATCTCCTTGGCGGCCTTCACGCGCTGCTTGGTCAGTATGTCGGCCTGCTGCTGGCATCGCTCTGTCAGCTGCCGGCAAAGGGCCTCCTGTTCGCCGACGGCCTCGTCGCCGTTCTCGATGTCCTGTAGCTGCTGCTGCAGCGTGTCGCGCTGGAGGATAAGCTGTGCGACGCTCTCGGCATGGTATTTCTTCTGCAACTCATACAGACGGTCCAGTCGCGTGTTGATGTTGTCAAGCTCGGCAGGGTCGAAATCGGTATCTTCCAGCAGCCGGCTGACCTCCTCGCTGATGTCCTTCAGCTCGATGTGGCACGATTGCAGCCGGCTGGTCAGCTCGTCGCTCTTGGGCAGCACGCGGCTGACGGCGCTCAGCGAACCGATGGCTTGCTTCAGCTGGGCCACAGCACCCTGCTCGCTGCCTAAGGCGTTGTCGGCGGCGTAGAGGGCCGTCTTGATGTCCTCGGCATGTGTCAGCAGGTCGCTCTGCTGTTCCAGCTCCTCCTGCTCGCCATCGGTCAGACGGGCATTCGCCAGCTCCTCGTACTGGAACTGCAGGAAGTCCTGTTGCTGGCGGTTGCGCTCGATGTCGGACTTCAGCTGCTGAAGTCGGCTGCTGGCTTCCTGCAACTGGCTGTAGATCTGCTGGTATCGCTCCAGCCCATCCTGGTCCTGCGCGATGATGTCCACCACGCTCAGTTGGAAGTCCTGTTTCGAGAGCAGCAGATTCTGGTGCTGCGAGTGGATGTCCATCAGCTGCTCGCCAAGGTCTTTCAGTACCGACAGCGCCACGGGGGTGTCGTTGACGAAAGCACGGCTCTTGCCGGCTGCTGTCAGTTCGCGGCGTATGATGGTGTCGGCGGCATCGTAGTCTATACCGTTCTCGTCGAACAGCGGCTGCATGTCGTAGCGTGACAAGTCGAAGTGGGCCTCGATGACGCACTTGTCGCTGCCCGTCTTCAGCGCTTTCGAGTCGGCTCGCTGGCCCAGCAGCAGTCCGATGGCTCCGAGGATGATGCTCTTGCCGGCTCCCGTCTCGCCGGTGATGACCGAAAAGCCCTCGTGCAGCTCAATGTCCAGCTCGTCGATCAGCGCAAAGTTCTTAATATATAGTTGTTTCAGCATAATGTCTCATTCTTCATTCTTCATTCTTCATTCTTCATTCTTCATTTCTCATTTCTCATTTCAAGCAGTAAGTCCTTACTGCTTGATCTTGTCCCACGCATTGCTCTGCGAAGGATTGATGTTGAACAGCAGTTCGTAGACGGCCTCCTTCTCCTTCTGCGTACCCTTGCCTTTGTAGATGTTGGCCAGCTCGTCGCGCTTGTAGTCGGTCCATATCTGGGGCACCAGACTCAGGGGCTTGTCCTCGTGAGCCTTCTTCAGCAGTTCCAGGGCTGTCGTCACATTGCCACGTCCGCGTTCGGCATTGGTGGACATCTCGTCAAGCCCGTTGCGGTAGTAGTCGTACTGCAGCTGGCGGAAGGGCTTCATGGCCTCGTCAAGGTAGTCGTTGATGAGCGCAAAGCGGTTACGGCTGTCCTCGAACGACTTCCAGCCCGTGAAGCCCAAATCCTGGGCGTTGTTCACCAGGTTCATACAGCGCTGAAGCACCTCCGTACCGCCCAAGGGCGAGAACGAGTCGAGATCCAGCCCGATGATGAGGTAGGCGTAGTAGGCCAGCAGAGCCGTCAGTTGGTTGTCGATGACCTCGTCGTCGAAGTTCAGCTGGTCGAACTGGGCAAAGTCGAAATTGAAGTCGCCATCCTTGTTGTTATACAGCGTCGTCGTGTAGGCCGAGTTATATACTGGACGGTTGGCCTGTATCATGGCCGTGCACGAGAAGCGGTTGTTGGCCTTGTCGTACTTCGTGACCGTCAGGTTCATGCTCATCGAGATGCGCTCGTTCTTCTGGAACTGCAGCTCGGTCCATTGTCTGTCGTTCATCCATTGTTCTACCGTCTGCTGCAGGTTTTCAAACACCGACTTGTCGGAACCTTCCACCTGCTGGCTGTTGATGTTGAACTTCACTTCCAGCTCCTGAGCGCTGACGGTATTATTCGACAGCAGCCCGACAACGAGCGACAGCATGGCAGCCACCATCCAACGGGAATGTCCGGAACGGCAGCCGTGCTGGCTATGCTTCTGATGATGTCTCTGATTGTTCATATCTTATGTTCCTTTGATTTCTTTATCTTGTTCTTTTGTTTTCTTTTGCTTTCTTTCCCTTATTCTTTGTTTTTTTGCTTTCTTTCCCTTATTCTTCCGCTTTCTTTTGCTTCTTCTTTTTCTTCGTACCGAAAAGGTCGCGGAACCCCGTGAAGTCTTTCTTCATGATGATGCCAATGCCTTGCGTGTTCAGACTGGAACGGGTGAAATAGCGGTCGTTCGTCTGGTTGTAAACCTTCATGGCCAGATTGCCGTTGGGCAGCAACAGGTAGCTGATATCGAAGTCGCCGATGAACGACGGATTGGCGGTCGTGGCATTGTCGCGGTAGCCGAACTGACCATTGATGAGTAGCCGGTTGTTTAGTAGACGACCGTTGATAATTCCCTCATATTCAGCGTTGTTCCACCCTTCGTCTCCAGTAGAGATGTTGGCGCCGAAGTTCCAGTTGTCGTTCTTCACCAGCTGACCCAAGACGCTGTTGATTTGTCCGCTGATGGTTCCCGAAAGAAGGCTCTGCATGGCCAGCGACGTCTTGCTGGGCTGGGCATCGCCCTCGCTGGCATTGTTGCTCTGCTGAGGATAGAAACGCCCGACGGCCAGCAGGTAGATGACTTGCTGGTTCATCTCCTCCTCGCCGTTGATGATGGAGCGTACCATCTGCTGCTCGTCGCTGCTGACGCTGGGGATGTTCAGGTCGAAGTCGATGATGGGCTGGCGCGGCTGTCCCGTGATGTTCATCAGGCAGTTGACGCGAACGGTATTGGAGAACGACTTGCCTACGTTCAGGTCTGACAACGACACGCCGCTGACGGTATGCTGCGCCTGAAGATTCAGCGCGGCATCGTAGGGGTCGCCGCCAAAGACGATGGTGCTGCCGTCCTTGAACACGAAGTTCTTCTTGATGATGTCCTGAATGGTCAGTCCGTAGGTGCCTTCGCTGACTCGGTAGGTGCCGAACATCGTGAAGCCGCCCTTGTTGTAATAGTTGGCTTGCAGGTCGCCAGTGCCTTTCAGCGTGATGTAGTCTTCTGTGGCAGGGTCCATCAGCAGACGGATGGAGGCTTGTGGGGTGGCATTGATCTTGAGCCGCAGATTCAAGTCGGAACGGAACGATGTCGTACTTGCGACGGTACTCGCTTGCTGTGCGGCAGGGCTGTCGTGGTTGTCCTGATTGCCCCACTGGATGAACTCTTGGTCGGAGATGGCATCAGGCGAGGCTGCATTGTAGGTGAATACCGTTCCGGCACGAGGGGTGACATCGGCCTCGATGAGCACGCTGCTCTCCCTGCCGTGAATGCCTACGCGACCGTCGGCAAATACGGTACCGTAGAAGGTGTCTTCGCCGAAGTCATGGAAATTGTAGGCAAGCAGGTTCTGTGCGTCAACGTAGATGTCGTACGTCAGACGCGTCAGGTGTTTGTGGTGGATGCCACCTGTCATGATGCCGCGGTTGCCGTGGATGTCGTAGACGGGACAGCTGCAGAACTCCATCTCGTCAGGGCGCATCCGTAGCGTGTCGGAACGCATCTCATAGGTGCAGCCTAAAGTCTTGACGTGGGCATTGCCGTTGAGTACCAACTCGCCCGTCAGGTTGATCTCGTCCAGCGGACCAGCCAGCCTGACGGCTCCGTCGGCATGTCCTTCAATATGGCTGATGAAGCTTTCTGTAAACGAGTGGGCAAAGTCCAGCGAAGTGCCTTCTGCGCGGATGTCGAGGTCGATATAGTCACGCTTAGGCGACACATAGCCGTCGATCAGGGTCTTGACGTTGGCGCTGTCGTTGGCTATGGCGTGGATGTCGATTTGTTCCTCGGTGGTGTTCCATACTACGTCGGCATCGAGGATGCCCATCCGCCCGTTCTCGAAGGTGAAGTGGTCTACAGTCACGTGGGCGTCGGCTTCCATGTCGCCCAGCACGCTGCGCACATAGCCGCCACCGCTGGCATAGCCGCCGAAACTGACGGCATCGAAGTCGACAAGGCTTAGCACGTAGCTGACATCGATGTCGCGCATGTCGATCTGCAGCGAGTCGGTATTGTCGGCCGAGATGGTGCCGTTCAGCTTCAGGTGCTGCTTGTCGTGCTCAACGGTGAATCCGCTGATGTCGACTCGCTTGTCTTGATAGTCGATGAAGCAGGGCTTGATGTTCCAAGGCGCATTCTTGATGGTTATCTGCGACGGGGCCAAATGGATGTGTGCAGTGGGCTTCTCGTCAAGACCGGTCTCAAACTGCACTTGTGCGGTCACCTTTCCGCTCAGCCGCTCGATGGCATGGTCGTCCCAGATGAGCGACGTCGACAGCTGGTTGTTGTAGGCACTGCCCGTCATGGCAAGGTCCATCTGTGTACCGTTGTCCATGAGCCTTGTAGCTCTGAGATCGTAGACGAGCGTGTTCAGCGGGGAGAGCAGGCTGACGTGGCAGCGCTCGTAACGGCTGTCTTTATAGAGCACCTGCGGCATGTCGCACTCGATAGCCAGCTGGCGGTGGTGGTCGTCGATGGTGCCGTTGATGACTGCCGGCTGTTCTATCCTGACAGGCACCTGCAGCAGGTCCTGTAGCCAGTCGGACTTGCTGATGGTAGCATGCAGCGTGAAGTTGTTGTTGGCGTGTGTGTCAGCCTTGGGCAGTCCGGGCAGCGTGGGCATTCTTGTTGCCACGAAGTTGATAAAGCTCTGAGGCAGCGTCTCGTAGTCAAAATCCCCGCGGATGTCTGCTTTGCAGAAGTCGCTGTTTAGGACGATGTGGTGAATGTCGCCGGTGAATCCCGATTCGACGTGCAGGTTGTCCAGACGGTAGTCGATGCTGTCGGAGCGTAGCGTGAAGTCCTTGATGTCGACAGCGCCCACGGCATCGTTGATGCTGCTGCCCAGCAAGTCGGCAGTGAGCAAGCCATTGATGCGTGCGTCGCCCCATCGGTTGGAAATGTTGGTGTTGCGGGGCGAGAATTTCTCGACAAGGGCCTTCAGTTTGATGTCGTTGGCTTTTCCTTTCCGCTCCATACTGCCCTCGATGCTGAGCGTGATGTTGGGATCGTTGATGCTGATTTGTCCGTGGGTGTCGCTGTTGCTGTACTGGCCGCTGACCTCAATGTTCTTGTATTCGTAGCCGTTATAGCTGAGCACTCCGACTTGTCCGTCAGCCTTTATCAGGATGTTGCCGTCGGCAGGCAGGTCGCCTTCCAAGGCAATGGTGGTGGCGAGCGTACCCAGACGGCTGTTGTCAAGTATCTTTCCGGCATCGATGCCCTTTGTGTCGAGATTGCCCTTGAAGTGGCGGCGGCTGTCCATCTCGAAGTCGAGCGCCATGTCGCCGGCATCAGTATTCAGTGTACTGTAGGTCTTAAGTTCTTCAAAACCAAGCCCGTTCACAAATCCGTTCATGTGAATGCTACCTAAGCGGGTGGCGACGGGAGGCACCTCGACGCGCTTGCCTTTCAGGTTCTCGGAAATGAAATTCACCGTCTTGGCTGACAGCTGCAAGTCGTTGATGTTGGCTACCCATTCCGGTGCCGCCGTGTCTATCCTCTTCGCCCATCCGTTGACGTTCAAGCTGATGTCGCCGGTAGTGGAGCCGACCTCTAATGACGAGACTTGAAGATCTGAGCCTAATCCGTGAAACACGGTGGCGACGGATAGCATGCTGTGGAACTCGCTCAGCGAGGGCAGCAGCGGTGAGAGGTCGGACAGGGTGATGGTTGATGGCTCTATGCTGCCTTCGTAGACAAGCGACGAGACATCGATGCTGTCGCCTATGAAGCGGTAGTTGGCAGCGATGTCGCCCAGTTGGAAGTTGGTGCCAGGCATGTGCAGCCGGAACTCCTTCAGTTCGCTGGCTCTGCGCCCACCTTCAAAGCGAACCGTGAGCCGGTTGATCTGCAAGCCCGATTTTTCTTTCAGCGACATGCGCTTGAGGTTGACGTTCAGCGAGTCTTTCGTCAGCACCTTGAGTATGAGATGGGCGCTGATGTCTTTCAGATGCAGGTGCGACGGATTCAGTATACCCGGCGTCTCTGGCATGTCATAGCAGTCGTAGCTGACACTGGATTTGCGCATAATCAGCGAGTTGATACGCAAGTCGAGTGGGGTGGATGTGGTGTCGCGCGAAGCCAGCGAGTCGAGCAGGAATTGATAGTTTGGCTGGCTGAGCGAGTCCTGACGGCACAGCATGGCGTGGGTACCGAAGAGCTGGGCTGTGGCGACTGAGATGCGGCCTTCTGCCAGCGGCATCAGCTCCAGACGTGCTGACAGACGGTTGGCCTTCAGCATCACACGTCCCTGCTGGTCTTTGATGTTTACGCCGTAGAGCGTCACATGACTGAAGAAGCTGTAGTCCAGCCGCTGGATGCTGACGCTCGTTCCCAGCTTTGCCGACAGCATGTTGGCAGCACGCTGTCCAACGTACTGCTGGACGGCAGGGATGCTGAACAGCACGACAACAGAGAGGTAGAGACCGGCAAGGCCCCATATCAGCAGGTAAACTATGTATTTAAGTATCTTCAAAACTGATAGTCAGAGATAGCAATTCTTTTTTCGTTACTTGAATTTTGGCACAAAATTACATCAAAAAGTTGTGACGAGGGAATTTTTTGTCCTTTTTTTGTCTGATGTATGCGCTTTTTTTAGTAATTTTGCACCATTCGTATAGAGAAACTATTCAAAATCAACGTTTTTTTATAATGGCAAATGTTATTAAATTACGAAAAGGCTTGGACATAGCCCTTCAAGGAAAGGCCGAAAAGAAGCTGATTCAGTTGAAGTCGAACGGCAAGTTTGCACTTGTGCCCGACGACTTCGAGGGAGTCGTTCCGAAAGTGGTCGTCAAGGAGGGTGACCATGTCAAGGCCGGGGATGCATTGTTTGTCAACAAACAGTATCCGGAAATCAGGTTTGCTTCTCCAGTGAGCGGCACAGTCCGTGAGGTGGCTCGTGGAGAGCGCAGGAAAGTGCTCTGCGTGAAGGTGGATGCCGACGCTCAGCAAGAGTTTACCGACTACGGCAAGCGCGACGTCAACAGCTTGAGCGGAGAGCAGGTTATCAACGCTTTATTGGAAGCTGGTATCTTTGGTTATATCAACCAGTTGCCTTATGCTGTCTCAACCAACCCTTCGGTTACTCCCAAGGCGATTTTCGTTTCTGCATTGAGGGATAAGCCGCTGGCTTGTGACTTCGATTTCGAGGTGAAAGGACAGGAGACGGATTTCCAGACGGGACTCACCGCTCTTTCCAAGATTGCCAAGACCTATCTGGGATGCGGCGTGCATACCAGCTTCGAGAACTACCAGAATGTCGAAATCAATGTGTTCGACGGCAAGTGCCCGGCAGGAAACGTAGGCGTGCAGGTAAACCATATCGACCCGGTGAACAAGGGCGAGGTGGTGTGGACCATTGGCGACCCCACCGTCGTGTTGTTTATTGGACGCCTGTTCAATACGGGCAGGGTGAACCTCACCCGTCGCGTGGCTCTTTGCGGCAGCGAGGTGACCAGTCCCGCCTATGCCGACATGCTCGTTGGTGAGGAACTGTCAACGCTCCTGAGCAACAGCTACGATGCCTCGAAGAGTGTACGTATCATCAACGGTAACGTGCTGACAGGCAAACCGACGACGAAGGATGGATTCCTTGGGGCTCATACTTCTGAGATTACCGTGATTCCCGAGGGTGACGATGCTGATGAGTTTGCCGGCTGGATCATGCCGCGCTTCAGTCAGTTCTCTGTCAACCGCAGCTATTTCTCCTGGCTCTTTGGCAAGAAGCAGTATGCTCTCGATGCCCGTGTGAAGGGTGGCGAGCGTCATATTATCATGAGTGGCGAGTACGATCGTGTACTGCCGATGGACATCTATGGCGAATACCTCATCAAGGCCATTATTACCGGCGACATTGACCGCCAGGAGGCTTTGGGTATCTACGAGGTCAGCCCCGAGGACTTTGCGCTCGCTGAGTTTGTGGATTCCTCGAAATTGGAGTTGCAGCGTATTGTCCGTGAGGGTTTGAACATATTACGTAAAGAAAACGCATAAGACTATGAGCGCACTAAGAAATTATCTCAATAAGATCAAGCCTAACTTCGAGCCGGAAGGTAAACTGCATGCCTTCCGCAGCATCTTCGACGGATTCGAGACGTTCCTCTATGTGCCGAACACCACGGCAAAGACGGGCGTGAACATCCACGATGCCATTGACTCGAAGCGTATTATGAGTATGGTGGTCATTGCACTGATGCCCGCCATGCTGTTTGGTATGTATAACATCGGCTACCAGAACTACCTCGCTGCAGGTACGCTGGCCACCGCTTCGTTCCTGGAAGTGTTCTGCTATGGCTTCCTTGCCGTGCTCCCCAAGATCATCGTGAGCTACGTGGTCGGACTGGGCATCGAGTTTGCATGGGCACAGTGGAAAGGCGAGGAGATTCAGGAGGGCTACCTCGTCAGCGGTATCCTCATACCCCTGATAGTCCCCATCGGATGCCCGCTGTGGATGCTGGCGCTGGCATGTGCCTTCAGCGTCATCTTCTGTAAGGAGATATTCGGCGGCACGGGCATGAACCTCTTCAATCCTGCCATCGCCGCCCGTATGTTCCTCTTCTTCGCCTATCCTTCCGTGATGACGGGCGACAAGGTTTGGGTGGCTCAGGACAGCATCTTCGGACTGGGCAACACACTGCCCGACGCCTTTACTGCCGCCACACCTCTTGGAGAGATTGCACAGGGCATCACTCCCGACACCTGCATCTGCGACATGATTTTCGGTTTCATCCCCGGTTCTATCGGTGAGACCAGTGTCATCGCCATTGCCATCGGTGCCGTGATCCTGCTCTGGACGGGCATCGCCTCTTGGCGTACCATGCTGAGCGTCTTCGTAGGTGGTGCACTGCTGGCTATCCTGTTTGAGCAGACGGGTGTCACGAATATGGTTTGGTGGCACCACTTCATACTGGGTGGTTTCGCCTTCGGTGCCGTGTTCATGGCTACCGACCCCGTGACATCTTGCCGCACCCGTACGGGTCAGTTCATCTATGGTTTCATCATCGGTGCCATGGCCGTCATCATCCGCGTCAAGAATGCCGGCTATCCCGAGGGTATGATGCTCGCCATCTTCTTCGGTAACATGATTGCCCCGATGATCGACCACTTCGTGGTAGAGCGTAACATCAGTAAGCGCCAGAAAAGGTTGAAAAGTTGAAACATTGAAAAGTTGAAAAATTATGAGTAAACTGAATACAAACTCTAACGCGTACATTATCATATATAGTACGATACTGGTGGTCATCGTGGCCTTCCTGCTGGCTTTCGTCTATAAGGCACTGAAGCCCATGCAGGATGCTAACGTTGAACTCGACGTGAAGAAGCAGATCCTCTACTCGCTGAACATCCGCGACCTGGACGGTGCTGAGGCCGAGGCCAAGTATGCCGAACTCGTGAACGATACGATGGACTTTGCCGGCCAGAGAATCCTAATGGCCGAGATTGACGAAGAACCCATCATGATATTCGAAATGAAGGGTATGGGACTCTGGGGCGGCATCAGCGGATATATGTCGACTCACTTCGATATGGAGAAGGGTGCTTTGGTTGTATATGGTGCCTACTTCAACCATGAGAGCGAGACAGCCGGACTGGGTGCTGAAATCAAGGACTCTCAGGAGTGGCAGGAGAAGTTCATAGGCAAGCGCATCATCGACACGGATGCCAATGGCAAGGATAAGGTGGTGCTCTCTGTAGTGAAGAAAGTAGAGAATCCTGACACGCAGGTTGACTGTGTGACGGGTGCAACGCTGACCTCTAATGGCGTCGACGAAATGATCAAGCGCACCTTTGGCATCCTGACGGGTGAGTACGAGCTTGACATCGAAGACTCGGATCTGCAGAAACTCTTGATCAAGTCTATATTAAAAGACTCCGACATCAGTGATGCAGAACTGGAGAAGATGATTAAAGTTAAAAAAGCAGAGGAGGAGTAAACTATGGCACTATTCAGTAAACAAAATAAGGAGGTTTTCACTAATCCGTTGAACCTCGACCATCCCATCCTGGGTCAGGTGCTCGGCATTTGCTCGGCACTGGCTGTGACCTCGCAGCTGAAGCCTGCCATCGTGATGGGTCTCGCTGTGACGGTCATCACCGCCTTTGCGAACGTGATCATCTCTATCATCCGCAACACCATTCCTAACCGCATCCGCATCGTGGTGCAACTGGTGGTTGTGGCTGCTCTCGTAACCATCGTATCTCAGATTCTGAAGGCTTTCGCCTACGACGTCAGCGTTCAGCTCTCTGTGTATGTCGGTCTGATTATCACCAACTGTATCCTGATGGGACGCCTCGAGGCCTTCGCCATGC
>CAMJWJ010000049.1 GCA_946409435.1 uncultured Prevotella sp.
ACGCGAAGGTGAAGGGTGAACCGTATGAGAGTGGTATACCCACGCGAGGCAGCTCGTGGCTGCCCGTCAGCGTCGGCTTCTACCTCTTTGCCATCTTGTTCCTCATGTTCGATGTAGAAACGGTGTTTCTGTATCCATGGGCAGTGGTAGTGAAGGAGTTCGGCGCGATGGCGTTGCTTAGCATCGGCTTCTTCTTGGTAGTTCTGGTTTTAGGCTTGGCATACGCCTGGCGGAAAGGAGACTTGGAATGGAAGTAAGAAAGCCTCACATCAAGAGTATTCCCTACGAGGAGTGGAATGATAACGCCTCGTTGGAGAAGATCGTTGACGAGCTCCATGAGGGCGGCGTCAATGTGGTGACAGGTTCGCTCGACCAGTTGATTAACTGGGGACGTTCGAACTCCCTTTGGTCTCTGACCTTTGCCACCTCATGCTGTGGTATCGAGTTCATGGCCTGTGGCTGTGCTCGTTACGATTTCGCACGTTTCGGTTTCGAGGTTACGCGTAACTCTCCACGTCAGGCCGACCTGATTATGTGTGCTGGTACCATCACCCACAAGATGGCTCCTGCGCTGAAGCGTCTGTACGACGAGATGGCCGAGCCTAAATACGTGATTGCCGTAGGTGGCTGCGCCATCAGCGGTGGTCCGTTCAAGTCGAGCTACCATGTAGTGAAGGGTATCGAGGAGATTGTGCCCGTCGATGTGTTTATTCCTGGCTGTCCCCCACGTCCAGAGGCTATCATGTATGGCATGATGCAGCTGCAGCGTAAGGTGAAGATCGAGAAATTCTTCGGTGGTGCCAACCACAAGCAGACCGCTGATGAGGCTGCTCTGGGTGTATCGAACGAGGAACTGACCTTCCGCTCGAAGCACAACGATCATCGTCGTGAGCCAATGGTTATCACCGAGGTGCCACAGGAGTTTGTTGAAGAACTTAAGAAAGAGGAGGAGAAGGCATGAAGTTAGAGTTTTTATCATTTGATTTCGACAAGTTCGCACAGGAGATGCAGGACTTGAAGGACAAGAAGGGCTTTGACTATCTTGTCACCATCGTAGGCGAGGACTTCGGCGACGAGGGACTCGGCTGTATCTACATCCTCGAGAACACGAAAACCCACGAGCGCTGCTCGGTGAAGATGATGGCCAAGTGCCAGACGTGCGGCGACGGCATCGCCTCGAACGGTACTGGCGTAACCGACGGCCAGCAGATACCCTACATTCCCACCGTCAGCCACATCTGGCGTGTCGCCGACCTGCTGGAGCGTGAGGTGTACGACTTCTACGGCATCGTCTTCCTCGGACATCCCGACATGCGACGCCTCTTCCTCCGCAGCGACTTCAAGGGCTATCCCTTCCGCAAGGACTGGAAGTTCAACGACGAGTACACACTGGAGGACGACGTAGAGCCTGACTACGGGCTGGAGTACTATCTCGACAAGGACGGCAATCTGCAGTCGAAGCAGAACCGGCTGTTCACTGCCGACGACTACGTCATCAACATCGGTCCGCAGCATCCAGCCACCCACGGCGTGCTGCGTCTGCAGACCGTGCTCGACGGCGAGACCGTGAAGCGCATCTATCCCCACCTGGGATATATCCATCGTGCCATCGAGAAGATGTGGGAGAGCATGACATACCCCCAGACGCTTGCTTTAACCGACCGTCTTAACTACCTGGGAGCCATGCAGCACCGCCACGCACTGGTGGGTGTCATCGAGGAAGGAATGGGTGTGGAGCTCACCGACCGCATCAAGTATATCCGTACCATCATGGACGAGCTGCAACGTCTCGACTCCCACCTGCTCTACACCTCGTGTGTGGCTCAGGACTTAGGTGCCCTGACGGGCATGCTCTACGGCATGCGCGACCGCGAACATGTGCTGAACATCATGGAGGAGACCACCGGCGGACGACTGATCCAGAACTACTACCGCATAGGCGGACTGCAGGACGACATCGACCCGAACTTCGTCAAGAACTGTAAGGACCTCGTGAAGTACCTGCGCCCGACCATCCAGGAGTATATGGACGTCTTTGGCGACAACGTCATCACACACAACCGTCTGGAGCAGTGCGGCCCCATGTCGCTCGACGACTGCATCTCGTATGCCGTCACCGGTCCTGCCGGACGTGCCTCGGGATGGAAGAACGACGTGCGCAAGAACCACCCCTACGACATGTACGACAAGGTGGAGTGGGAGCAGTGCACGCTGACGGGCTGTGACTCGATGGACCGCTACCTGGTGCACATCAACGAGATGTACCAGAGCCTGAACATCATCGAACAGCTCATCGACAACATTCCCGAGGGTGACTTCTATGTGAAGCAGAAGCCCATCATCAAGGTGCCCGAAGGACAGTGGTACTACAGCGTAGAGGGCGTGGCTGGTGAGTTTGGCGTATACCTCGACTCGCGCGGCGACAAGAGTCCGTACCGCATGAAGATGCGTCCCATGGGACTCTCGCTCGTCGGTGCCTTCGACCCGATGCTGCGCGGACAGAAGATAGCCGACCTCATCGCTACCTGTGCCGCTATTGACGTCGTGATTCCCGATATCGATAGATAATTAGTAATTAGTAATGAGGAATTAGTAATTATGATTAGTCTAAGCACATCAAAAAGTTTTAAATTATGCCGGCAGCATTTAGCCGCAGGTGTAATCATAATTACTCATTACTAATTACTCATTACTCATTAAATTAAAGAATATATGTTCGATTTTAGTATTGTTACACAATGGTTCGACGCTCTCCTGAGAGAAACCTTAGGGTTGGGAGACTTTCTGTCGATATTGATTGAGTGCGTGCTGGTGGGTGCAGCCATCCTTGTAGGATATGCCCTCATCGCCATCGTACTGATATTTATGGAGCGCAAGGTCTGTGCCTACTTCCAATGCCGATTAGGCCCGATGCGAGTAGGCTACTGGGGATTGCTGCAGGTGTTTGCCGACGTGCTGAAGATGCTCATCAAGGAAATCTTCTTCGTCGACCGCGCCGATAAGCTGCTCTATGCCGTGGCTCCCCTGCTGGTCATCATCGGATCAGTAGGTGCCTTCTCGTTCCTGCCCTGGAACAACGGCGCTACGGTGCTCGACTTCAACGTCGGCGTGTTCCTGCTGACGGCTGTCTCGTCGATTGGCGTCGTGGGTATCTTCCTCGCCGGATGGGGCTCCAACAACAAGTATTCCGTCGTCAGCGCCATGCGTGGTGCCGTACAGATGATTTCCTACGAGATGTCGCTATGCCTATGCCTCATTACCGCAGTCATACTGACTGGTACCATGCAGATGTCGGGCATCGTAGAAGCTCAGACGGGACCGTGGAAGTGGCTCATCTTCCAGGGACACATCCCCGCACTGGTAGCCTTCTTCGTGTTCCTCATCGCAGGTAATGCAGAGGCTAACCGCGGACCGTTCGACATGGCAGAGGCCGAGAGCGAGCTGACAGCCGGTCACCATACCGAGTATTCGGGCATGGGATTCGGATTCTTCTATCTGGCAGAGTTCCTCAATCTCTTCATCATCGCAGGTATCGCCGCTACGGTGTTCCTCGGAGGATGGGCACCGGTGAACATCGGCATCGAGGCTTTCGACGCCGTGATGGACTACATACCCGGTATCGTGTGGTTCATGGGAAAGGCATTCTTCCTGGTATGGATACTGATGTGGGTCAAGTGGACCTTCCCACGTCTGCGTATCGACCAGATCCTGAAACTGGAGTGGAAGTACTTGATGCCGCTGGCGCTCATCAACCTCGTCGTCATGACGGTTGTCGTAGCCCTTGGCTTATATGTGAAATAATTAGTAATTAGTAATGAGAAATTAGTAATTATGATTAGTTTCAGCGTTTCAAAACATACCGATTACGTTCAGCCGCAGTGTCATGCTGCTGTTGTAATCATAATTACTCATTACTAATTACTCATTACTCATTAATATTAAGATATGGAAGATAACAAAACATATTTCGGAGAAATCGGGCACGGCATGAAGACGCTGGCCATTGGCATGAAGACCACATGGAAGGAATACTTCAAGGACTTCTTCACCAACAAGTCGACAGAGCAGTACCCCGAGAACCGTAAGACCACGCTCCACGTGGCAAGCCGCCACCGTGGACGTCTGGTATTCAAGCGCGACGAGGCTGGTAACTACAAGTGTACGGCATGCACGCTGTGCGAGAAGTCGTGCCCCAACGGTACCATCAAGATCGTGAGCCATCTGGCAGAAGACCCGGAGACGGGAAAGAAGAAGAAGGTGCTCGACGACTATCAGTACGACCTTGGCGACTGCATGTTCTGCCAGCTCTGTACGAACGCCTGCAACTTCGACGCCATCGAGTTTACGAATGATTTCGAGAACGCCGTGTTCGACCGCTCTAAGCTGGTACTCCATCTGAACGAGGAAGTTTACCAGGGTGGTTCACTGCCTAACCTCATCGAAGGTGGTGCCGAGTGGGAAGTCGGTAAGTTTAACACTAAAACGAAGTAACGCAATATGGCAAATACAGTAATGTTTATCATTCTCGCGGTGTTCATCATCGGCTCAGCGCTGATGTGTGTCACCACGACGAAGATTATGCGAGCCGCAACATTCATGTTGTTTGTGCTCTTTGGTGTGGCAGGCATCTATTTCCTGCTCGACTACACCTTCCTGGGAGCCGCTCAGATCTCAGTATATGCCGGAGGCGTTACGATGATCTATGTGTTCGCCATCCAGTTGGTGAGCAAGCGCACCCTTCAAGGTTTGGAGGAACGTGTGAAGTCCAGTAAGATGATTGGTGGCGGTCTGGCTGCTCTGGCTGGTTTGGTCGTCGTCGGTCTGATTCTTCTGAAGACTGGTTTCTTCACGCTGGCTCCTGCCAATGTGGAGGTTCCTATGAAAGAGATTGGTACAGCCCTCGTGGGTGCTGGCAAGTATCAGTATGTGCTCGCTTTCGAGTTCATCTCGCTGTTCCTGCTGGCCTGCATCATCGGCGGTTTGATGGTTTCACGTAAAGAGGAGGAGAAGTAAGCTATGGTACCCGTACAATGTTATTTCGTGCTCAGCGCACTTTTGTTCTTCATTGGCGTCTTCGGCTTCATCACACGCCGCAACCTGATTGCCATGCTGATTTCCGTGGAACTGATTCTCAATGCCGTTGATATCAATTTTGCCGCTTTCAACCGCCTGCTGTTCCCCGGCTCGATGGAGGGTATGTTCATGACGCTCTTCTCCATCGGTGTCAGCGCAGCCGAGTCGGCAGTGGCCATTGCCATCATCATCAATGTCTACCGCAACTTCCGTAGCGATAGCGTTGACAGCATCAAGAACATGAAACTGTGAGTAAAGGTAAACAAGTAAAAAGGTAAACAAGTAAAAGACTATGGATATATATAGTTGTTCATTTCTAATCCTTCTGCTGCCTGCACTCTCTTTCGTGATTCTGGCGCTGGCAGGCATGAAGATGTCGCATAAGACCGCAGGTCTTATCGGCACCACCTCATTAGGACTGGTGACCGTACTGTCGTATATGACGGCATTCAGCTATTTTACCGCTGACCGTCTGGCTGACGGTACGTTCCCGACGCTCGTTCCCTACAACTTCACCTGGCTGCCGCTGGGCAACCTGCACTTCGACATGGGTATCCTCCTGGACCCCATATCGGTCATGATGCTCATCGTCATCAGCACGGTGTCGTTTATGGTTCATATCTACTCGTTCGGATATATGCACGGAGAGAAGGGATTCCAGCGCTACTACGCATTCCTGAGCCTCTTCACCATGTCCATGCTCGGACTGGTGCTTGCCACCAACATCTTCCAGATGTACACCTTCTGGGAACTGGTGGGCGTCAGCTCTTATCTGCTCATCGGATTCTACTACCCGCTGAAGCCCGCCATTGCCGCATCGAAGAAGGCATTCATCGTGACGCGCTTTGCCGATATGTTCTTCCTCATCGGTATCCTGCTCTTCGGATACTACACCGACTCGTTCAGCTTCTCGTTTGCTGGCAACATCGTCATGGGCGAGGGTACTACGCCGTTCATCGCCGGCAATGCCGCAAAGGCTGTCGCTGCTGCAGGCTTCATCCTGCCTACAGCCCTGGTGCTGATGTTCATCGGTGGTGCCGGTAAGAGCGCCATGTTCCCACTGCACATCTGGCTGCCCGATGCCATGGAGGGTCCTACGCCTGTCTCGGCACTCATCCACGCTGCTACCATGGTGGTAGCCGGTGTGTTCCAGATAGCACGTATGTTCCCACTCTGGGTTGAGTACGCTCAGCCTCAGATGAGCATCGTCGTATGGGTGGGTGTCATCACCGCTTTCTATGCCGCCGCCGTGGCTTGTGCACAGAGCGACATCAAGCGTGTGCTGGCATTCTCGACCATCTCGCAGATTGCATTCATGATGGTGGCCCTCGGCGTATCGCTGCCCGGTCACCACGGTGTGCTCGACAACCATGCACAGCTGGGATTCATGGCTGGTATGTTCCACCTGTTCACCCACGCCATGTTCAAGGCTTGCCTGTTCCTCGGTGCCGGCTGTATCATCCATGCCGTACACTCTAACGAGATGGCCATGATGGGTGGCTTGCGTAAGTACATGCCGATTACGAACATTACGTTCCTCATCTCATGTTTCGCCATTGCAGGTATTCCCTTCTTCTCAGGCTTCAGCTCGAAGGACGAGATTATCACGGCATGCTTTGCCTACAGTCCTGTGGTGGGATGGATCATGACAGGCATTGCAGCCATGACCGCCTTCTACATGTTCCGTCTGTACTACGGCATCTTCTGGGGAACAGAGAACGTGGAGGCACACGAGCATCACACTCCGCACGAGGCTCCTGCCACGATGACTATCCCCCTGATAGTGCTTTGCGTCATTACGATGGGCGTAGGTATCTACTCGACCATCGCAGGATTCGCAGGGTGGGGTGGCTCGTTCGGACAGTTTGTCAATGCCGAGGGTACCAACTACACTATCCACTTCGATGCACAGATAGCTGCTACATCTACCATCATTGCCATCCTGAGCATCTGTCTGGCCACCTATATTTATAAAGGTGAGAGCCAGCCTATTGCCGACCGTCTGTACAAGCAGTTCCCGCGTCTGCACCAGGCTGCCTACAAGCGGTTCTACCAGGACGAGATCTGGCAGTATGTTACCCATCGCATCATCTTCCGCTGCGTCTCAACGCCCATAGCATGGTTTGACCGTCACGTCGTCGACGGAACGTTCAACTTCATGGCCTGGGGTGCCAACGAGGCCGGCGAAAGCCTGCGTCCCTGGCAGAGCGGCGACGTCCGTCAGTATGCAGTATGGTTCCTTACCGGTTCTGTGGCATTGACGTTAATCCTGCTGGCAATATAAATTAGTAATTAGTAATGGGTAATTAGTAATTATGATTAGTTTAAGCGTTTCAAACATCCGTGAAGATAACTCCGCAGTTTTCAGCTGCAGGTGTAATCATAATTACTCATTACTAATTGCTCATTACTCATTAAAAAGATAAGAATTATGAGTATATTAACATTATTCGTAGTAATCCCCGCACTGATGCTGCTCGGACTTTGGCTGGCCAAGTCGCTCAATCAGGTGCGTGGCGTGATGGTGGTTGGCGCTTCGTGCCTGCTGGCCCTGTCTGTATGGCTGACCATCTACTTCGTTCAGCAGCGAGCTGCAGGTAATACCGACGTGATGCTGCTGACATATAGCACACCGTGGTTCAAGCCACTAAATATAGCCTACAGCGTAGGTGTCGACGGTATCTCGGTAGTCATGCTGCTCCTGTCGAGCATTATCGTCTTCACCGGAACGTTTGCATCATGGCAGCTTAAGCCTATGACGAAGGAGTATTTCCTTTGGTTCACCCTGCTGTCAACAGGTGTATATGGCTTCTTCATCTGCACCGACATGTTCACCATGTTCATGTTCTACGAGGTAGCACTGATTCCCATGTATCTGCTGATTGGCGTATGGGGCTCGGGCAACAAGGAGTATGCTGCCATGAAGCTGACGCTGATGCTGATGGGAGGATCGGCGCTTCTGATTCTCGGCATACTGGGCATCTACTACTTCAGCGGAGCCACCACCATGAACGTTAACGAGATTGCTGCCATGCACAATATTCCCGTAGCCACTCAGAAGGTGTTCTTCCCATTCATCTTCATCGGATTCGGTGTGCTTGGTGCCCTGTTCCCGTTCCACACATGGTCTCCCGACGGTCATGCTTCGGCCCCCACGGCAGTCAGTATGCTGCATGCCGGTGTGCTGATGAAGCTGGGAGGATACGGATGCTTCCGCGTAGCCATGTACCTGCTGCCTGATGCTGCTAACGAGCTGGCATGGATATTCCTTATCCTGACTACCATTTCAGTAGTCTATGGTGCATTTTCGGCCTGCGTGCAGACCGACCTGAAGTACATCAACGCCTATTCGTCGGTGTCACACTGCGGACTGGTGCTCTTCGCCCTGCTGATGATGACCAAGACATCCTGCACCGGTGCTATCCTGCAGATGCTGTCGCACGGCTTGATGACGGCTCTCTTCTTTGCACTCATCGGTATGATCTACGGTCGTACCCATACCCGTGACATACGCTATCTCGATGGACTGATGAAGATCATGCCGTTCCTCGCCGTAGGTTACGTCGTGGCTGGTTTGGCCAACCTCGGACTGCCGGGCTTCTCGGGATTCATTGCAGAGATGACTATCTTCGTAGGTTCGTTCGAGAATCCTGACACGTTCCATCGTGTAGCCACTATAATCGCTTGTACGTCTATCGTCGTCACCGCAGTCTACATCCTGCGTGTCGTCGGCAAGATTCTGTATGGCGAGGTGAAGAATCCTCACTATCTGGAGCTGACCGACGCTACCTGGGACGAGCGCGTTGCCGTCGTGTGTCTCATCGCTTGTGTGGCAGGCCTCGGCCTGTTCCCACTCTGGGCAAGCAACGTCATCAGCGATGCTGTAGGACCTATCTTGGAAAACATTATTTAATTGATAACTGATAATTGAAAATTGTAATTATGGGATATAGTCAATTTCTAAATATGATTCCCGAGTTTTATCTCGTTATCATCCTGTTAATTGTATTTGCGGCAGACTTCATCATGCACCGTAGCGAGAAGAAGCACGACGTTCTCTTTGCAGTGACAGTTGCCCTGATGGCTGTGCTTCCGGTGCGTATTGCATTGTTGGCGGAACCCGCTGAAGCTTTTGGAGGCATGTATGTAGCTACCCAAGCTGCGAATATCATGAAAGTCATCCTGTGTATAGGTACGCTCATCGTATTGATTATGGCAGAGCCTTGGCTTAAAAACGAGGCTCAGAAGTACCGCGGTGAGTTCTATATGCTGGTGCTCTCTACGCTGCTGGGTATGTTCATCATGACGTCGAGCGGCTCGTTCCTGATGTTCTTCCTCGGACTGGAAACGGCCTCAGTGCCTATGGCCTGCCTCGTGGCCTTCGACAAGTTCAAGAAACAGTCGGCAGAGGCTGCCGCCAAGTATGTGCTGGTTGCTACCTTCTCGAGCGGTGTGATGCTGTATGGCATCTCCTTTATATACGCTGCCACGGGTACGCTGTATTTCGACGATGTTGCCACAGCTATGGGCAACCGTTATATGTTCAGCCCCCTGCAGCTGATGGGCCTTGTCTTCTTCTTTAGCGGACTGGCCTTCAAACTCTCACTGGTACCATTCCACTTCTGGACGGCAGACACCTATCAGGGTGCTCCCACACCGGTTACGGCCTATCTGAGCGTATGTTCTAAGGGGGCTGCAGCCTTTGCTGCACTGGTCATACTTGTCAAGGCTTTCGGACCTATGATTGACTATTGGGAGTACATGCTCTACGTTGTCATCGTGCTTAGCATCACCATTGCCAACCTCTTTGCCATCCGGCAGTCGGAACTCAAGCGCTTTATGGCCTTCAGCTCCATTTCGCAGGCAGGCTACATCATGCTGGCCGTCATCGGAGGCTCGCAGGCTGGCATGGCATCGCTGATGTACTACGTGCTGGTGTACGTCGTAGCCAACATGGCTGTGTTCACAGTGATTTCTACTGTGGAGCAGAACAATGGCGGCACTACCCAGATGAGCGCATACAACGGACTGTATCAGACCAACCCCAAACTGGCATTCCTCATGACGCTGGCGCTGTTCTCGCTGGCTGGTATTCCGCCGTTTGCAGGTATGTTCTCGAAGTTCTTCGTGTTTATGGCTGCTGCAGAGCAGGGGTCCTTCTGGGCCTACTTCGTGGTGTTCATTGCCTTGGTCAACACGGTGGTGAGCCTCTACTACTATCTGCTCATCGTGAAGGCCATGTATATCAAGCAGACTGACACGCCGCTGCCATCATTCCGCACGGACTTCAACACCCGTTTGGCACTGGCTGTCTGCACCGTAGGCATTGCACTCTTCGGTATTTGCTCGTGCATCTACGACTACCTATTTGCTGCCTCAGCGATTTAAGACGGAAATAGATAAAGGAATTACTGTAATTCACGTAATTTTACGTTCAGGCCTTACGACCTGCTGACTGAAATTACGAGAATTACAGTAATTTCTTATTTCCTCTCAACCTGTCATTTCCATCTTCAACTGCTGTTATCCTCCTATGCTGGGAAGAGTCCAGGGTTGACTCTGTTTTATGATGATAAAGAAGATTTATTGTACAACAAAACCCTTCACCAAGCGGCTAATATGCAATGATACAACAAGATATGGTGAAGGGTTAGATGGATGATATTTGATGTGTGATGGATGATGTATGAGGTAAGAGGTGGGTGATACATCGCAGGTCTTTGCATTTACTCTATGAGTAATTCTCATTAGTAGGCCACTTACGGTCGTAACTAGGCCACTCACTGAACTGAGAAGGCCACTCACGATCGTGAGAAGGCCACTCACAGCGTCGAAAATGATTGGAAGAATTCGTGAAGGGCGTTATCCTGTTCCCCCTCACATTGCCTCACCGACAACCCCTCACATTGCTTCACCAAGACCCTTCACCGCAAGCCGCTGTCGTACAACATATTACAGCGTTAGTGAAGGGTTTTTCGATTTGTGAATCATTATAAGAATGAAGGGTGAGGCTGCTTTAATAGGTCAACGGATATATATAGTCTACTTTAAAATAGGTCAAATAATTGCATGTTGTCGAAAAAAAACGCTGCAATCTTTTTGCCGTTTGCCATAGTTTTCGTAAATTTGCACGCCTAAAAGGTATTATTTACACACAAAAGGTAAAAACAGTATGGGTGGCTTTTTTGGCACAATCTCTAAACGGGACTGCGTAAACGACTTGTTTTACGGGACCGACTACAACTCGCACTTAGGAACAAAACGCGCCGGTCTGGTAACATTCGACAGTGAAAGCGGCTTCCATCGTAGCATTCACTCGCTGGAAAGGGAGTATTTTCGCTCACGCTTCGAAGACGAGCTGGACTCGTTTAAGGGACATCAGGGCCTGGGGGTCATCAGCGACACCGACCCGCAACCCATCATTATCAACTCTCATCTTGGACGATTTGCCGTCGTCACCGTGGCAAAAATCAACAACCTTCGCCAGATAGCCGACGAGCTGCTTCAGCAGCGCATGCACCTGAGCGAGATGTCAGCCAACAACATCAATCAGACGGAACTGGTAGCCTTGCTGATCAATATGGGCGACACGTTCGTAGAAGGTATTAATATGGTGTACCAGAAGATAGAGGGTTCTTGCTCGATGCTCATCCTGACTGAAGACGGTATTATTGCCGCCCGCGACTACTTAGGCCGTACACCTATTGTTATTGGAAAGAAGGAACTGCACCGGCTGTCGCCCATCGGCACCGATGAACACATCGAGGCCTATGCCGTTTCAAGCGAAACGACCAGCTTCCCGAATCTTGACTATACGGTACTCCGCGACGTAGGTCCCGGTGAAATAGTACGTCTGAGGGCTGATGGCATCGAGGTGCTGCAAAAACCATTCTCCCGTTGCCAGATATGTTCCTTCCTATGGGTGTATTATGGATTCCCTGCCAGCGACTACGAAGGCATTAATACAGAATATGTACGCGAGAAAAACGGCAGGCTGATGGGTGAAAAAGACGATGATATAGAGGCTGACCTGGTATGTGGCATACCTGATTCCGGTGTCGGCATGGCTTTGGGCTATTCGCAAGGGAAACATGTGCCTTACAAGCGTGCCGTGCTGAAATATACACCGACATGGCCACGCTCGTTCACTCCGGGCAACCAGAACCGTCGTGCCTTGGTGGCCAAGATGAAACTAATACCCAATCCCGCCATTTTGAAAGACCAGCGCATCGTCTTCTGCGATGACTCCATCGTACGTGGTACCCAGTTGCGCGATAATGTACGCACCTTTTTTGACAATGGTGCCCGCGAGGTTCATGTACGTATCTCCTGCCCGCCGCTGGTCTACGGTTGTCCGTTTATCGGCTTTACATCATCGAAGAGCGACCTGGAACTTATCACCCGCCGAATCATCAAGGACATTGAGGGAGACGAGAATAAGAACCTTGAAGCCTATGCCACCACCGGTACTCCAGAGTATCATCGCATGGTCATTGAAATAGCCCGGCGTTTAGGCCTCTCGAGTGTTAAATTTGCTACTATCGAGGATTTGATAGAGTCGATAGGACTGCCCAAGGAACGAGTGTGTACACACTGTTTTGACGGGAGCAGCTACGGACACGTCAAAGAGTAAGACACCAATAGGACTTAACTTTTTTTAAATGTAAGCATCGTATTTTTTTTTCTAATTGTTTTACTTTTTCCCATTTTTTCGTACCTTTGCAGCGAATTAAATAGACAACATTTTAACATAAAGACTTATGAGAGTAATTATTGAATCTGACTATCAGAAAATGTCGCAGTGGGCTGCAGAACACGTCATCGAACGTATTAACGCTTTCAAACCCACCGCAGAGAAACCATTCGTGTTAGGATTGCCTACCGGTTCATCACCCGAGGGAATGTATGCCTGCCTGGTTAAGGCAAACAAGGAAGGTCGTGTGTCATTCAAAAACGTACTGACGTTCAACATGGACGAGTATGTCAATCTGCCTGAAGATCACCCCGAGAGCTACCATTCGTTCATGGCTCGCAATCTTTTCGACCATATCGATATTCCAAAGGAGAACATCCACATACTGAACGGCAACGCCAAAGACCTTGCTGCTGAGTGTGCTCACTACGAGCAGATGATTGAGGAAGCTGGCGGTATCGACCTTTTCATCGGAGGCATCGGCCCTGACGGACATATCGCCTTTAACGAGCCGTTCTCCAGTCTGGCCTCAAAGACACGTGTTAAGACCTTGACGTCAGACACCATCATTGCCAACTCACGCTTCTTCGACAACGACGTCAACAAGGTGCCGAAACTGGCACTGACCGTAGGCGTAGGTACGGTCATGGCTGCCCGTGAGGTGATGATTCTCTGCAACGGCCACCATAAGGCACGTGCCCTTCAAGCTGCCATCGAAGGTCCCGTCTGTCAAGCATGGACCATCTCCGCACTACAGACCCACCAACATGGTATTATCGTCTGTGATGAACCTGCTACTGACGAGTTGAAAGTTGCCACCTATAAGTACTTCAAAGACATCGAGAAGGACAATCTCTAATTGCTTGAGTAGAATAACTTTAGCAATATTGTCCTGACATAGATTAAAAATATTGATACAGACTGGACCCGCAAGTCCAGTCTGTATTAATATAAAAATGAAGACTCCAGTAACTGCTCCCCATAGTACTCTACTAGTTGTAGGATGCAAAAAAAACAAAAAAATAGCCATCAGTTAGAAAAAACTCACAAATCTTCTCGTAATATTATGATTTTATTTGTACCTTTGCACCACGTTTGAGAAAATATAGCTATATTATTTACATTAAGGTATAAAGATAAGGCATGGAATTGGATGTTTTAACAGCTGTCTCACCTATTGACGGCCGTTACAGGAACAAAACCGACAAACTGGCAGATTATTTTTCAGAATACGCTCTTATCCGTTACAGGGTAAGAGTAGAGATAGAGTATTTTATTACACTCTGTGAGCTGCCATTGCCGCAGTTACAGGATTTCGACCACAAACTTTTTGAACCCCTACGCGACATCTATCGCAAATTTACCGTACAGGATGCTGCACGGGTGAAGGAGATAGAGCAGACCACAAACCACGACGTCAAGGCAGTTGAATACTTCATCAAGGAACGCCTAGCCGTACTTGATGGATTTCCTGCTGGAGCCAAGGAATTTATCCATTTCGGCCTGACTTCGCAGGATATTAACAATACCAGCGTTCCACTATCCATCAAAGAAGCTTTGGAGGACGTCTACTTACCCATGGTAGAAGAACTGACGGAACAATTGAACGACTATGCCGAGCAGTGGAAACATGTAGCCATGCTTGCCAAGACACATGGTCAGCCCGCCTCGCCAACACGGCTTGGCAAGGAAATCATGGTGTATGTCTACCGGCTGGAGGAACAGCTGCGTGCCTTGAAGGATACTCCCATTACGGCTAAATTTGGTGGTGCTACGGGTAACTACAATGCCCACCACGTAGCATATCCTCAGTACGACTGGCGTGAGTTTGGCGACCAGTTTGTCAGCAATAAGCTGGGACTTGAGCGCGAGCAGTGGACGACGCAAATATCCAACTACGACTGGTTGGGGGCTATTTTCGATGCCATGCGGCGCATTAACACCATCGTCATCGATATGGACCGAGACTTCTGGATGTACATCTCGATGGAGTATTTCAAGCAGAAAATCAAGCAGGGGGAAGTTGGATCGAGTGCCATGCCTCATAAGGTAAACCCCATCGACTTTGAAAACTCCGAAGGTAATATGGGAATGGCCAATGCCGTGCTGCAGTTTCTGGCACAGAAATTGCCTGTAAGTCGCCTGCAGCGTGACCTGACCGACTCGACCGTGCTGCGCAACGTTGGCGTACCAATGGGGCATGCCATCATAGCACTGCAGAGCACGCTAAAAGGTTTGCGCAAACTCATACTCAATGAAGAAAAACTGAAAGAGGACCTTCAACACAACTGGGCAGTTGTGGCCGAAGCTATTCAGACGATACTCAGACGGGAGGCTTACCCCAATCCATATGAGGCTCTGAAATCGCTGACGCGTACCAACCAGCACATGACGGAAGAAACCATTCATGAATTTATCAGTCAGTTGGAGGTCAGCGATGAAGTGAAGGCTGAGCTTTTAGCTATCACTCCAGAGAACTATACTGGAATTTAGTGGTACAGAAGACCTCGCAAGACAGATATTATTAGAGAGAAACAGAGAATAGTATTATATTATCAACACAACTAAAGAGGGCCGTGAGGCTCTAAGAAAAAACACAATTAAATTATGGAATTCGAGAACGAAAAGAAAAACGAAGAGCAGGCTGCCGAGCAGCAGAACAACACAAGCTACGAAGGTGGCTTTCAGGGTTATCGACAGGGACGTTCACCGCGTCCGCGTATTCATCAGCAGACACGCCCCTACAATCAGGGTGGCTACAACAGAAACAGGAACGACGACGAGGGCGGTTTCCGTCCTGAAGGGTTTGGTGCAGGCCTACAAGGTGGTGCCAATCAGCGTCAGGGAGGCTATCGTCCACGCAACAACTATAATCAAGAAGGTGGCTACCGTCCGCGTCAGCAATACGGCCAGCATCCTCAGGGCGAATATGGTCAGCAGCGCCAGGGCGGCTACCGTCCTCGCTACAATAATCCTCAGCAGGAGGGAGAAGGTGGCTACCAGCCTCGCCAGCAGGGTGGCTATCAGCCTCGCCAGCAAGGAGGCTACCAGCGTCAGGGTGGTTATCAGCCTCGTCAGCAGGGAGGCTACCAGCGTCAGGGCGGCTATGGTCAGCAGGGCGGTTACCAGCAGCGCGGCGGCTATGGACAGCCCCGCCAAGGTGGCTATGGACAGCCTCGTCAGGGCGGTTATGGACAGCAGCACGGCTACAACAAAAAACAACGTGGTGGCTACGATCCTAATGCAAAGTACTCGTTGAAGAAGCGTATTGAGTATAAGGAGGAGAACTTCGACCCCAACGAGCCAATCCGTCTGAACAAGTTCCTGGCCAATGCCGGCGTATGCAGCCGTCGTGAAGCTGACGAGTTCATCCAGGCAGGTGTGGTGACCGTCAATGGCGAGGTAGTCACCGAACTGGGCAGCAAAGTGCTTCGTACAGACAGTGTCATGTTCCATGACCAGCCAGTTACAATGGAGAAAAAGGTATATGTGCTGCTAAACAAGCCCAAAGACTATGTCACCACCAGTGACGATCCTCAGCAGCGCAAGACCGTTATGGATCTTGTCAAGGGGGCATGCACTGAACGTATCTATCCTGTCGGTCGACTTGACCGTAACACTACGGGTGTGCTTCTGCTGACCAATGACGGTGACTTGGCATCGAAACTCACACATCCCAAATTTCTGAAGAAGAAAATTTACCACGTATACCTTGACCGTAATGTGACCGCTCACGACATGCAACAGATAGCTGAAGGTATACAGTTGGAGGATGGTGAAATCAAGGCTGATGCCATTGAGTACGCCAGTGATACCGACAAGAAACAAGTAGGTATTGAGATCCATTCTGGTAAGAATCGCATCGTTCGTCGAATTTTCGAGAGCCTTGGCTATAAGGTGACTAAGCTCGACCGTGTACAGTTTGCCGGACTGACAAAGAAGAACGTACGACGTGGTGATTGGCGCTATCTTACTGAAGAGGAGGTCGATCGGCTCCGCATGGGTGCTTATGAATAAATTTCACCATACAGCAAGTTTAGTTCAATGTGTTGCAATCTTTTTGCGACAATCATCTCATTAAGGAAAAAGAATGAAACGTACAAAAATAATCGACGTGCTGCAAAGCACCGAATTTGGAAAAGAAATTTGCGTAAAAGGATGGGTGCGTACCCACCGTTCTAGCAAGGCTGTTGACTTCATTGCTTTGAACGATGGCTCAACCATCAAGAACATACAGATTGTAGTTGACCCAGCAACAGTCAGTGTCGTCTGTGATTTCCTTGCAGACGCATCTTTGAAGGATGTTACTACTGGTTCATGCATCTGTGCAGTAGGTACGCTGGTTGAAAGCCAGGGATCAGGCCAAGCATGTGAGATTCAGGCTGCTCGCTTGGAAATCTATGGATTATGCGACAACAACTATCCTATGCAGAAGAAAGGACAGTCGTTTGAGGTGATGCGTAAGAATGCGCATATGCGTCTACGTACCAATACTTTCGGTGCCGTGATGCGTATCCGCCACAACATGGCTATGGCTATCCATACCTACTTCCACGAACATGGTTTCTTCTACTTCCACACACCGCTTATTACTGCAAGTGACTGTGAAGGAGCCGGCAATATGTTCCAGGTGACCACAAAGAATCTGTACGACCTCAAGAAAGACGAGCAAGGCAAGATCATTTATGACGACGACTTCTTCGGCGAGCAGACCTCGCTGACCGTCAGCGGCCAGCTGGAGGGCGAGCTGGGAGCCACGGCCTTAGGTGCCATCTACACGTTCGGTCCCACCTTCCGTGCTGAGAATTCTAATACACCGAGACATCTGGCTGAGTTCTGGATGGTGGAGCCTGAGGTTGCTTTCCTCGACCAGGAAGAACTGATGGACCTTGAGGAAGACTTTATCAAGTATTGCGTACGCTGGGCATTAGACAACTGTAAGGACGACCTTGCATTCCTGAACCAGATGATAGACAAGACACTTATCCAGCGCCTGGAAGGAGTGTTGAATGAAACTTTCGTACGGCTGCCCTATACTGAGGGTATCAATATCTTGCAAGAGGCCATCCGTAACGGTAAGAAGTTTGAGTTCCCCTGTAACTGGGGCGACGATTTGGCTTCAGAGCATGAACGTTATCTCGTTGAAGAGCACTTCAAGAAGCCTGTTATCATGACCGATTATCCCCGTTCGTTCA
>CAMJWJ010000050.1 GCA_946409435.1 uncultured Prevotella sp.
AAAACCTAAAACTATAAATATTACTACTAACCTAAAACAATCTATTAACCAATGTTCTTTGACTTCACTCAGTCAAAGTGGATGTGAAATCCATTTGTCTTTGTTTGACGATGCAAAGGTACAACGTTTTTGCGGAAATCGCAATACTTTTTCTGCTTTTAGTGTAAAAAAGGCCATTATTCTTGATTTAAATCAAGTGATGTGCTCGCAAACAATACTATTTCACGCTTGGAATGCAGTCAGCAATGGCTGCACTTTTTATGAGCAGTGATATAACTGTCGACTCATTTTGTGCACAGCTGTTATCCTCCGATGCTGTGAAGTGTCTGAGCTGTCTTTTTTGTTATAATAAAGGAGGAATTGTTGTGCAACAAAACCCTTCACCAGGCGGCTAATATGCAATGATACAACAAGATACGGTGAAGGGTTGGATGTGAGATGGCTGATGGATGATGTGAGATGGCTGATGGATGATGGATGATGTGTGATGGATGATGTGAGAGGTGGGAGTGACATCGCAGGTCTTTGCATTTACTCGATGAGTAATTCCTGCTAGTAGGCCACTCACGGTCATAACTAGGCTACTCACTGAGCTGAGAAGGCCACTCACGATTGTGAGAAGGCCACTCACGGAGTCGAAAATGCTTGGAAGAATTCGTGAAGGGCGCTATCCCGTCAGCCCTTCACATCGCATCATCGAAGCCCCTCACATTGACTTACCAAACCCTTCACCGCAAGTTGTTGACATGTAGCGTATTACGGCGTTGGTGAAGGGTTTTTCGCTTAGTTGATCATTACAAGAAAGAAGGGTGAGGACGCACCAATAGGTCAACTGCTATGTTATTGACAATCTATTTGCATTTTCGCTTGCTTATTCGTATCTTTGCTGAGTAAAACTCAGCGAAAATACTCACACTCGAGAAAAAAAAGAATGAAATTCTTTGTTTTCTTCTCGTTTAATCGTATCTTTGCAGGCAAAAGAGATGGACGATGCGTGTACTGATAGTCAATACGAGTGAACGGACCGGTGGGGCTGCTGTGGCTGCCAACCGGTTGATGGAGGCACTGAACAACAACGGCGTGAAGGCTAAGATGCTGGTGCGCGACAAGGAGACTGATTCGCTGACGGTGGCTGCACTGCCGCAATCGTGGCGCCTACAGTGGCATTTCCTATGGGAGCGGCTGGTCATCTGGCTGCATCTGCGTCTGAAGCGAAAAAGTTTGTTCGAGATAGATATTGCCAACTGTGGTACGGACATCACACGACTGCCGGAGTTTCGTGAGGCTGACGTCATCCACCTGCATTGGGTCAATCAGGGCATGCTCTCGCTTGGCGACATCCGTAGGATATTGGAGTCAGGCAAGCCAGTGGTATGGACCATGCACGACATCTGGCCTGCCACGGCCGTGTGCCATCTGACGATGGGCTGCCAGGCATACGAGAATGGCTGTCACCATTGTCGCCTGCTACCCGGAGGCGGTTCGGAGAATGACCTGTCGGCACGGGTGTGGCGCAAGAAACAGCAGGTTATGGTGGGCCGGCGGTTAAGCATTGTAGCATGTAGCCAGTGGCTTGCCGGTGAGGCTCGAAAGAGCGGTCTGCTGAAAGGACAGCCTGTAACCAGCATTCCCAATCCTATTGATACACGGCTGTACCGACCTGTCGACCAGGAAAAGGCACGACGTGAGCTGAGCCTCCCGCCAGACGGTAAGCTGATATTGTTTGTCTCACAGCGTGTCACTACTCCAAACAAAGGCATGGCTTATCTCATAGAGGCATGTCGCCTGTTGGCAGCGAAACATGCGGAGACGGCCGATCAAGTCAGCGTGGCTGTTCTCGGAGGACATGCAGAAGCTATCGTAGGTCAGTTGCCTTTTCGTACCTATCCTTTGGGTTATGTCAGTGATCAGCAACGAATTGTAGCGGTGTACAATGCGTCAGACGTCTTCGTGCTACCCTCTTTGTCGGAGAACCTGCCTAACACCATCATGGAGGCTATGGCTTGCGGCGTGCCGAGTGTGGGTTTCTCGGTGGGCGGCATTCCTGAGGAGATAGATCACCTTCGTAATGGCTACGTGGCCAAGTATCGAGATGCAGCCGATCTGGCCGACGGTATCTGGTGGACGCTGTTTGAGGCTGACCGCGAAAAAGTCAGGGGAGAATGTTTGCGCAAGGTGGCACATAACTATTCACAGCAGAGCGTTGCCAACCGCTACGTTGAGGTTTATGAGGCGGCCATGAGGCCTAAAGTCAAAGAATAGATGATACGCATAACGATAGTGACCATCACCTACAATGCAGCGCGTACGTTGCAGCGCACGCTCGACAGTGTGCGGGAGCAGACGTACCCTTGCATAGAGCATCTGATTATTGACGGGGCGTCCAGCGACGACACCGTCAGGATGACCGAACGCTACAAGTCGGAGAGTCCCCACGAGGTCATCATCCAGTCGGAGCCGGACAAAGGACTCTACGATGCCATGAACAAAGGACTGCAGAAAGCCTCGGGCGACTATGTCGTATTCCTGAATGCCGGCGACTCGCTCTATGCCCCTGATACCATCCAGACGGTGGTCAATGCCGCCAGCTCTCGGTCCTCAGCTCTCGGCCCTCAGCATCTCCCTGCCGTTGTCTATGGTGATACAGCCATTACTGACTGCGAGGGCCGTTTCCTCCATCTGCGCCGTCATCGTCCGCCCAAGGTACTCACATGGCGCTCCTTCAAGGCGGGCATGCTCGTCTGCCATCAGGCTTTCTATGCCCGTCTTGACATAGCCCGCCAGTTCCCTTACAACCTGAAGTATCGCCACTCTGCCGATGTCGACTGGTGCATCCGCGTGATGAAGGAGGCTGAGCGCAGGGGGCTGCCCCTTGTCAACGCCAACGTTATTGTAGCCAACTTCGAGGAAGGTGGAGATACCACCCAGCACCACCGTGACTCACTCTGGGAGCGTTTCTACGTCATGGCCTCCCACTACGGCTACGTCCAGACTGTCCTTTTGCATGGCTGGTTTGTTGTCCGTTCGGCGTTGATGAAGATAACCAATAACCAAAAATAAGGGCAGTTGCAAGGTTTTGCAGCTCAATAATTATCCGTGTAACTATGTTAAGAAATACAAACGGCGATAGGCGTTTTTGTATAAATGCTTTGAAATATAGCTGCTGTTTTAGTTAAAAAGCCCAAATTATTTGCAGCTAAGAGAAAATATTGATACCTTTGTCGATTAATATGGTCAAAGAAATGCGAAAATTATCAGTAAAAGCCATCATACTGATAGTGTTGATGTCATGGGCTATAGCCGAAGGCGCCAGCGCGCAAGGTGAGAAGACTCCCCGCAAGAGGAGCTTCCCGCCCGTCATTCTCAAGACCAACCTGCTGTACGACATGCTGGCGGCTCCTGCCGTCGGTGTGGAGTGCAGCCCTGCCACGAAATGGTCGGTGGCGCTCAACGGAGCCTACGGCTGGACGGATGGCGGTCCCTTCGGCGACAGGGTGCGCGTGGTGACGGGCGATGCCGAGCTGCGCTACTGGCCTGGCGGCAAAGCCATGCTGAAGGGACTGCATGCAGGAGCCTACTGTGGCGTCTACCGCTACGACTTCCTCTTCGGCAGGAAGGGCGAGCAGGCCAAGATCAACTGGGGCATGGGCCTAAGTGTGGGCTATGCCTTCAGGATTGACGACCAGTTCGGTGTGGACCTGAACGTCGGCTTCGGCTATATCGGTGGCAAGTATAAGAGCTACGAGGTGAGCGACGATGCCTACCGCCACAATGTGTGGCAGGCCGACAAGATGCGCCACTACATTGGTCCCACCAAGGCCGAGGTGTCGCTGGTGTGGCACCTGCCGCTGGGACGGAAAGGAGGTGCCCTGTGACGAGGCCTCACGTCCGCCTGGCATGTCTGTCATGCTTGTCATGTCTGCTCGCCGTCGTGCTGACGTCGTGCAAGGCTGACCTGCGCGAGCTGTGCTACGACCACAGCCACGGCCAAAACTACAACCTCGCGCTGCTACTCGAGCTGAACCTCGAGCTTGACCTCGACGTCGATGTGGAGGTGAGCACCGAGGCGCACACCAAGGTCCAGGTGCCCGACTATATGAAGGTATGCCTGTACAATCCCGTCACCGACCAGCTGGCCAAGACCGAGATGGTGACAGGCTACGGTGGTGATCTCAGCGTGACACCCGACACGTATGACATGGTGGTCTACAGCTTCGGAACGGAGTGGACACAGATACGCGGCGAGGGTGACATCAACACCCTGGAGGCATTCACCAGCGACATCACGACGACCAAGGCACCACTGCTGGCAGCCATCACGCGCAGCGGTGAATACGAGGCTCCCGGTCCCATCATCTACACCCCCGACCACCTGCTGGTGGCCCGCGAGCGTGTAGAGATACCGCCCTTCAGCGCCGAGAACCGTGTCATCACGCTGAAAGCCTTGGCCAGCACCGTGGTGGAGACCTACGGATTCCAGGTGGTCAACATCTCTGGCATTGAGTACGTGGCAAGTGCCGAGGCCTTCGTCACCAACCAGGCACGCAGCACCTTCTTCGGACGTGGCGAGAAGAGCACCGAGCCGGCCACCATCTACTTCCCCGTAGAGGTGGACAGGGAGAGGGGTGTCCTCAGTACCTCGTTCAACACCTTCGGCAAACTGCCCGGCGAGAGCCGCAGCTACCTGCACATACTGCTCAGGGATACCAGTGGCAATGAATACAAGATGTCGGTGGACATCACCGACCAGTTTGAGAAGACAGACCGCCAGATTGTCATCGGCGAGCCGCTGGACATCCCCAAGCCGGAAAGCTCGGAAGGCGGCGGCATAGCCCCCTCGGTACAGAACTGGGAGGAAGAAACCCACGACGTGCCCATAGGATGATACAACACAACGAGATCAAGAACAATATTATTAACAACTAACTCAGACAGACAAAAAAAGTAGTAAACAAAACAAAAGAACAATTCAATTACAAACAATTCAATTATTAACAACTTAAAAATTTACAACAATGAAAAAATTATTTTTATTCTCAGTCGCAGCACTCGCATTAGGCGCTTGCTCGAACGACGAAGTCATCAGCGAGAACACCACGGCTCAGCAGCCGAAGGAAATCGCATTCACTCCCTATGCACAGCCGAACACGCGTACTGCTGACACTAAGCAGTATGCCATTGACGGAACAACATTCCCGACTGACCTGAACATGTATGTAGCTGCTTATCAGGTGGAGCCTACAGCAACTAACTACTTCGCTGGTACACAGTTTATCTACGGTAATGTCGGTGGTTCTGCTTCTGGTTCAAGTGCTAAGTGGGGTGGTGCAACAGCTAAGTACTGGCCTCTGTCGCCTTGTTACATCAACTTCCTCGCTTATGCTAACGTAACGGGTTCGGCTGCTTTCAATACTACAACCCCTGCTCGTGCAGCAAAGATTACTCAGACGGACAACTCTTCTACCCAGACCGACCTGATGTATGCTATCGGTAATGGTGAAGTTACCCAGAGTGGCAACGCGCTGACATTCCCCTCACAGGTTAACATGCAGTTCAAGCACGCTCAGGCATGGATGGATTTCTATGTGAAGGCAAACTCTTCTGTGGAAACAGGTATTACTGTAAACTCTATCACCTTGAAAGGTGCTAAGTATGCAGGTACTTACACCATTACCCACACCAACTACGACGCAAAGGCCAGTCAGAGCGTAGCCGGTGCTTGGAGTTCTTTAGGCAGTGCTAAGGATGTTGCAGTGCCAGGTTGGACTGCTGCAGCACTGACCCAAAGCCCCGTTCATGTGGGTAAAGGCCTGCTGGTCGTTCCCGATGATGTCGCATCGACCAACGACTGGACCAGCTTCGTAATAAACTACACATGGGATGGCAAGACATACAATTATGAGTACACAGCCCCCGACGCACCGGGAGCAAATGCTGAACAGGCAAAGCACTATGTGTTCAACATCACTTTCAAGCTGCACGAAATCTTCGTTGCTGCTACGGTTCTTGACTGGACTGACGCTTCTGCAACTAACATCACCATTGAGGACTAATTTTGCCTGTAAGCGTTTTGGTTCCTGAGTGGAACTGATATTGAAAAACCAGGCGAGGTTCGACTCCTCGTCTGGTTACAATCGGAAAGCATCCTCCTGTCCTCCTCGCCAAAGGAGAAGACGTGGCGAGAAAACGGCTCGGAGCCGAGAGAGGGAGATAGCTATCGAGAGAAGAGATGTATATTGACGACATGCAGAAAAGACATTATATATATATAATAGGTGTCATGGCGGCCTTATGGCTGCTGACGGGATGTTCAAGCGACGACGCTCCCCAGCCTGCGGTGGGTGAGCAGTCGGAGATAGCCTTCAATGCCGACGTGTGGCGCATGAAGGAAAACACCCGCGTCGCCACCATCGACGGCAATCCCGCTCTGCAGACAAAGGACATCCGTATAGATGCCTACCCACACGGCACTGATGAGGCTTACCTCAGCGGCGCACGGCTGCACTATGACGGCGGCACATGGAAGTTCTGGGATGGCAGCGCACAACAGCACTACTACTGGCCCTTCGACGGCTCAAAGACAGCCAGTGGTGCCACGGCGTCGACCCTTGATTTCGTAGGCTTCTGCCCCTATACCACGCCGGGCTATGTCAGCAGCACAGCCTTCGACAGCTCGACGGGAGCCTCGTTCACCTGCGACATGAGCAGCTATATGACCTCAGCATCGCAGGCTGCCGTCTCGGAATACCTGGTGGCCCTTACCGCCAGTCAGACCTTAGCCACGCAGACCGATGCCGGTGGTGCCGTGCCCATGACCTTCCGGCATCCCTTCGCCATGGTGAAGTTTGCTATTGCAACAGCCAGCGGCACGACGGTCAAGATCAACAATGTAAGCATCGGCGGACTGGCGACCAGCGCTACCTGCGGCTACGACGGCACCGACCTGACATGGAGCTCCCTCTCGGGAAATGCCGCCATCACCGCTGCCGAAGAACTGCAGGTGGGTGGGGCACTGACGGAGACGACGCCTCTGCTCGTCATCCCCAGCGACTACGGCACGAAGACACTTACCGTCAACGCCACGTGGACCGACTGGAGCGACGTGACAAAGGACATCTCGACCGACTTGAGCTTCAACTGGCAACCCGGCTATATCTATACCTACACGCTGACGGTCACAAAATATGCCCTGAAGGTGGACACCTCGAAATTCACAGAACAGTGGTAGGGATGGATGATGTAAGATGGATGATGTAAGATGGATGATGTAAGATGGATGATGAAACGAAGTAGAACGATAGCATATCTGATACTCTCCCTGCTGCTCTTGGGCGGCATGGTCGGCGAGGTGTGGGCCACGAAAGTGACCTACCATATTCTGACGCTGCCGATAGACCCGACGGTTTATGACTACAACATGAAGGCCGAAATTACCGGCAAGCGCCTGGAGGCTGTCACGGTCGTGGTGGACAATCAGACTACAGTTGAGTTGCCTGCGCACTACAAAAGTCCTCTGGCTACAGGGTTTACGTATTACAAGAAAGACCATGTCACCAAAAGCGCCGCTGCCGAGCAGCTCTTCGCCAACAGTACAAAAATCAAGGGATTTACCTATGAGGTGGACCCCGAGGCCACGCCAGTAGCGGAAGGTACGACGCTCACTACTGACGAATACTATGTCGTCTACACCTATAACTCTTCCAACCCCATCGCCAAGCTCGACGGTACTGTGCGCTACAACATTGGAGTGTCGGGTAAAGGATTCATGGCCTACAACCGTGGACGTAACAACCGTCCTGCCGTCTTGCCCACAGGAAAAGTCAATCCGGAGATGCTGGCCAGTGAGGACTTCATGAAGGTGGATGTGACGGGTACCAAAATCGGACCTTATTGGAGTAGTGGTGACAACAAGAACCCGAAGGCAAAAGTGCAGTCACAGTTCCACTTCATGTTCAAGTTTGAGGGTGTGGACCCCTATAACATCATCATTCGTACGGCCTATCAGAAGGATAGTACTTATATAGAGAAGGATGAAGGCTCTGGTGCTGCCTCTCTTAAAGATAAGTTCGTTTATAAGTGGTATAAAGGTGGCAGCCTGTTTGCCAGCACTACCAATAATGCTTATATCGCCAGTGATGAGCATATACTATATAATATTGAGTATGATTCCGGCCTTTCTGACAACCCGACGGATCTGACTGCAGGCGAAGGCATTGGCTATTACGACAGACCTGGCTACTACCATGGTCAGAGTGCTGTGATATGGAACTCCTTTGCCCTGCTAAAAAACAGCAACGACCCCACCAGTAACACTGGTTATGTCTTTATGAGCACCAGAACAGTGGATGATAGTGGCAAACCTTATAGTTCACCATACTACCTGATAGAGAAAGACAACTGTAACAACCTGCAAATTGCTCAAAAGAATCTGACAGCAGCTGCCAGTAATTTCACGATAGAAGGCATCTATCCTATCCAGAAAGTCACGTTCAAGGTGCCGACGTCGTTCTATGCCGTTGAACCCACTGCCGCACACATTGTCTCTGCTGCCGACTGGGTCAGCCAGTACACCGTTGAACACGACGACATCGAGACCAAATACCTGCCCGATGTGCTGAAGCGTAAGTACTGCGACTTCAAGACGAAGTTCTATAAGGATGCGGCACGTACGCAGGAGATTACCCGCTTCTCGCAGGCAGAATACGATCCCGACGAGGGATACCAGGTATACTTAGACTATTCAGTGTCGGCCTCGCTGCCCTATAAAGCCATCAAACCGGCGGCCAGCTATACGGATGCCACGTGGTCGGCGTCTACGTGGTATGAGCTGATGGACGTAGGAAGTGTTCAGGCTGACGGAAAGAAACTGAAGTACAATGCTCCCGACTTCCTGAACAACGGTGGGGATCGTGTCTTTGAGAAGACCAGTGAGTTTGCCTTCCTCGGCGACCCGTACGAGCTGCGTGTCGTCTATCGTGGTGCGACGTCAGGTGCCACACCGTCGTATGTCGGCGCGGCGGGCGACACACCAGCTTCCGGCACATTGCTGACCGCCAGCACGTCGGCCACGGCAGGCTATAGTTGGGACATGCCCCTCGACGACACGGAGGGCAGTTTCCTCCTACGGCTGTACAACGGTGACGGCTGGTGGAACTGGGACACCTCAACAGCGGGCAATACCGTAGCATACAGCACGACAGCAGCTACCCGCGTGAAGGTTGAGGAACTGCCGAAGCGCACCTTCACCTACAAGATAGTGGACAAGTCAGGACGAATAGCCGTCACGGCATCTGCCAGCCAGACCATCTTCTCGCAGCTATCGCTGGCCAGCATCCCCTCAATCATTGTCAGCCCATTCTTGGTAGGCGAGACGGTGACGTTCTATGAAACATTCGACAACGGATCTGGAGCAGGTACCGGTAAGAGTCGTACTGACCTGTCAGTCCCAATCACCGAGACTCCCAATGACGATGCCGTCATCTACGTGAAGTACACCACTGGCAGTATGGACAGTAAGTCCATCAAGCTGAGTGAGGAACAGGAATTCAATGTCGTGCTGAACGGGCAGTATATCTACTACGATCCCTCAGGGAACACCATCAAGAGCAACATAGCCCCCACATCAGAGGAACTGACGCAGAGCAACTATCTCTGGAAGCTGAGGAACAGGGACCCGTACGCCATGCTCATCGACAACTTAGGTGCAAGGGAGGATACTGAATTTAACGTATCAGGACTGTCGGAACACCCCGATGTGTACGACGATGACGGAACGCTGTCGACCCCCACACGACAGAAGGGCGCATGGGTGAAACTGGAGTCTGCAGGCTTTGCCAACGATAAAGCCTTGGCATTCACCAGCGACAGAGCCGACGCCCAGCGCTTCATTGCCAAGATGAGTGTTCAGACGGGTGTCTACGAGGTCATGGTGGCTACGGGCGATGGCGTGGATGCCAGCACCACCTATTATCATATAGGTCGTCCTTCGGAGCATACCGTTAAGATCTACGACCAGGTGAGCCATGCGCACGGCGACGACGTGCTGAAGTTCCATCTGGAGCAGACGATAGGCTATATCTACCACCTGATAGACAAGTCGAACCACCAGTTGCTGACGATGACCAGCCAGAGTCCTGACCTCGCTTTACCTGCAGACTATCAGAGTCCGTTAGTGGCAACCTACCATTTCTATGACGCGACCAACATCAGTGTCAGTGGCGATGAATACACGGTGAAAGATCCGCTCACCGAGCTGGCCAACATCCACAGTCTTGATGCTACATACGAGGAACCCGTGGCAAGTACCGCAGAGGCGTATAATAAGGCTGCCGCCGGATGTCGTCATGATGCAATCTCAGAAAAGAACATGACCGACTTGGCCAAACTGCTAAGCACGACGGGCAATCATTACTTCAGTGTCGGCGGTGACTACTATGTGGTTAACGTCATCAAACCGTTCTACAACAATATCTACGTCACCTACGACGTGAACGACCTCATAGGATTCAACAACTCAGGAAGAATAGACGACCACCCCTATCTGCTGAAGTTCCTCAATCCGCTGGCTCAAGGCTACTACCTGGAGGATGGCAGCGACAAGCTGACATCAGAAAAGCTACAGGCCATCTATCCCTATTGTAACGGTGACGGTAACCTGAACATCTACGGACAGCGCATGCGCGACGAACAGATGGATGGCGGCTCCAGCACACGTCCACGCTGGGTGTGGTTCTTCGAGAGTACCCACAACGACCCCTATCACGTGAAGATACACTCCAGAAGCACCATATCCTACAACGGCGTCAGCCACCCCACCTATCTGCAGACCTACGCCGTCCACTACTATCAGGATGCTGACCCCTCGACTACACACATCGTCACAGGCGGTTTCCTGGCTGGTGCTGCGTCAGCAGACCCCACGGAATACATGATTCTGGGCGAGAAAAACAATTATAAGCTGCTGACCACTCATCTGGTGGATGGCGAGCACCGCATGGTGACTTCGCTGGAACAGTACTGGAAGACCTACAACATGGCCAAGCTCCATGTGCTGGGCATCGCAAGCAGTACCGACAGCTATAGTGACGACAAGAGCACATGGACGGTGCCCTCCGACCCCTCATCCTACAGGGCAGCACTTGAAGCAAAGGGCTGGCACAGCTACGATGCATACGCCAACGCTACACGCTGGAACGGATACAACAACCTGTCGAGCGGTCATGAAAAGAAAGTCGTGGAAGAACTGGAACACTGGTTCCAGACCTTCGACATGGGCGACGGCTCATTCACTGTAGAGAGTGCAGACATCCCTCCCGTACTCGTGCTGCTCGACAGCCATGGCTGGGAGATTATGCGTCGTCCGCTGCCGAATATCGCCACCTATCCTGAAGGTAAGGACGAGCTGGCTGCCCTGCGTGCCTACGACAGCCCGATGGTGAAGGAGTATAAGTTCTACAGCAACGCCACGAAAGCCTCCGGCTGTCACAAGTACACCCTCCGTCTGGACAATAGCGGTAATGAGCGCGACCAGATCAAGTTGGATGGTGTCCACTTTACCTCTCACTCGCTGGCCGTCCTGCCTCCTCCCACAGCTACAGGCGTGGTGAGCAGCGGTGTCATCAACGACCAGTATGTCACCTACACCGTAAAAGAGGAGTATCTGGACAGTTACACTTATAATTGTGTACCGGATGATGCTACCTCTACTTATACGGAAACGGGCACTCCGTCGAAGTTCCTCGTGATGCTCAACCAGCGTTTCTTAAGAGACAATGGCTCTGATGAAGGTTCAAGTTATTTTAGTAAGCCAATCCATGAGGCAAGCAATCCTCCTGGCGGCAACATGTATGATGCCATCCTAAACCCAAGTCAGGTAACGGTGTCACAGGTGTCGACAAATGTAGACGAAAGCCCGGCGGACGGTGTTATCGACGATATCAACCTATGGTACATTCAGCCCAACCTGAACATTGACAAGGAGATGGGCATCAAGTGGGGAACATCCGACAAGATCACCGACCCGGAGCCATTGTCAGAATTCGGTACCAAGAAAAAATACAAGGACATCACAGGCTTTGACCCTTACAACATACAGCTGCGAAATGTTTATAACGGCAAATATGTTACTTCGCATATTACCACCACCGCCCTCAGTAATGGTATTCATCAGGGCAGTTATACAGGGGAAAACTATGGTCTGACACTGGAAACTTGGGTTGACGTAAAGGATCGTGACACGGCAACGCCCACAATGGACGGCGATGTCGTATTGAATGAGGGATATGACCATACAAACCTTCAGATGACCAACCAAACGTTCATGGCTGTTTCCGATGCCAACGGCAATATGCAGCTCATGCCCCGATTCGACCACACCAGACGTGTCAATTTGGTCAATGATAAGGATAAAAGCTTAACGACCCTACAGCCCTATGTGAACCACACTATTAAAGCCAGTGCCGACAACAACGGCTCCATGGGATTACAGACCGTCTTCTTCGTCCGTCCACAGGTGATGGAGTATCACATCATCGACAACGACGGCTACGAGGCGCTGCGCTACAAGCGGGCTGGCGACTACTATCCCGACATCACTGCCCACTTCATAAGTCCGCTGGCCAAGGACTTCACGTACTATAAGGACCTGACCATGACCGACGGAGTCTATACTGAAATACCGGATAAGGCAGACATCTCCGACAAGGAGATTACCGGCTCGTTTGCATCAAAAGGACTCAATGCTGGCAGGTGCGATGTCTTTGTGCGCTACAGCTACGACGAGGATGTCGACCGCGAAGGTGACAAGATCCTGCAAGGCCAGTGGTTCACTGTGAAGCTGGATGGCAAGGATGTACAGGGTAGCGGAACGGTTGTTACCGCCGGAGTCGATGAAAAAGGTACTGGCGTCTCGCTCTTTGCCGATGCTGCAACGCCCACCAAGCCCGCCACCATCGGTGCCAGTGACAAGACGTGGCAGTGGAAGTTCCTGGCAGCACCTACCGACCCGTCGTCCGCCTATTATGCTTCCCCAGACCCGTATGCCATACGGCTCTTTAACCGCAATGCCAACTATGCTACGACCTTGACTGAACCAAGTCCCATGAAAGTTGGCATCAAGGTCGATGGGCACGACCGCTTCGCCCTGCTGTCGCACCCTGATGGTGACTATGCACTGGCCGTCTGTGGCTTGGGGACGTACAACTATTCGTTCCTCAACGGTGCCGCTATGACTGAAAGCGTAGCTGCTACAACGGCGGAAGAGGCAGGTTTTACACTTAAGGATGGTACCATCAGTGCCGATGCCCAGCTCCAGGTGTTTGACGATGTGACGCACAACTACACCTATAAAGTCATTAACAACGCCTTGAACCTGGCAGTCCAGGCCCCGCAGGCCGACGACGAGGCCGATACTTATCACTATGCTCCCCATCTGCCTGACGCGGCTCAGACGAAACTGTTGAATCTGAAGGACTATACATACTATGGCAGTGTTGATATAGATAATAAAGGAACTACGGATAACCCCGCCGACGACACCTATGATCCTGTTGAGAATACAAAGCTGTTCACACTCTACGGTCTCTACGACGACGTGGTCTATGTGCGCTATGCAGCCTACGACCCGAGCAAGACACCCTTCAAGGTGCCTAACAAGAAGGCCGTTGTCGGCAGCAAGGTGACGAAAGACGACGAGTCGCAGGATGTGTCGATGCACATCGATGGCAGCCTGCCCTATAACATCATCTGGGAGAACGACAACATGATGCAGTCGACAGATAACACTGCTATCAGTGACGGAGGTTCACAACCGCTTTCTGGTACCGAGCAATACGTCTGGTATTTTGAGGGCAACGACCCATACGCTCTCAAGATCAAGCACAAGGGTGGAAGCTATGTTGCTGGTAGCGAGACGATGGTGGCAGAGAGCAGTGCCCCGACATTCATGCTGCTGAATATGCCGGACTACGACTATGGCATCCTGCAAATGACGGGTTCCGATGGCCGGTTGACAGGCTTCGGTGCTACTACAACAACTGGTGCCCCCACGAAGTTCGTCATCTTCGGACTGTCTACGGGTAAGCTATTCTATCACCTGGTCATCAATACCACCAATCAGCATACCGAGATTCCTTATCGTAGCGGAGATAAAACCTATACCGCCGAAAGTGCTCTTGATGTCACAGACACGCTGATGATTGCCGGTACCACCCAGCGCGACTTGACCAACTATCCCATCGCTGACGTAGATGCCGGTGCTATCAGTATTGGTGACGACTTCAAGGTTCCTAACCTCTACTATCGTCCCAACTGTACCTTTGATTTCTATATAGCGGGTGTGTACGATGATGAGGCACGCACAATAGCTAATAGCGCATTGAACAACAAGTACATGGGGCTGAAACTGACGAACCTGATGTCAGATGCCGACCTGATAGGAAAGTCCGTCGTTGTCAATGTCGTCTATAAGTTCAATCAGGAGCTGGCGACCAACAACGGTCTCGGATTCGTGACCAGCACCGACAACCAGCTGTGGTATACCCTTGAGACCATGGACTCCTCAACACCATACCTGGCTCATCACACCATCTCTGAGGGTCTCAGAACCGTAGCAGGAAGAACACCTCATTACACCAACGATTATCTTTGGACGCCATTGGGCGATGTCTATGGCTTTAAGATGTTCAACAGGTACGAGCTAAAAAACAATAAGAACAACGATGTAATGTCAACAGCTGATCTCAATTCAGGTACCAGTGTGACCATGCAGTCCGACAACGCCAATGCTGTCTACGAACTACTTAAAGGCAACGTTGACGGCAATTTCCGCGTACATCCCGTAGCCAACACAGGTACGATGGTTTATGTCGTACGAGAAGGCGATGCACTGAAACTGAGTACCACACCCATGGACTGGACCTTCGGCCTGGATATGGCTATGCTCGAACCCTACAAGCTCGGAGCAGGCAATGTGGGCGGACTGACTGATGAGGGTGTGGTTGCCTACGATGCTGCGGTTGCCACGGGAAAAGTTACCGAGATTCAGAAGGTGGTGTATGATGACGCCAACATCGTCAAGTTTGCCACCGGCTACTACCGCCTGCATAGTCAGCCTGGTGTGCCAGGTGTCAGCACCATGCGCTATGCCAGCGGCTATCTACACGACACAGAAGCGACGCATGTGAGCGGAGGCATCCCCATGCACTTCTATAGTAAAGAGGGCGTCTCCACAACCTTTGGAGAAGGAGGACTTGCGACAGGCTTTACCGTAACGCCAGCCACACGCGGCGACATCCCCGTACCCGCCACGGAGAACGACCCGTCGACGGTGTTCTACATCCAAGGCAGCGAAACGTCAAATACCACCATCAACACTGTCACTCTGAGTACGCAGGGACTCAACGTTGTGGAAAACAAGATGAGCAGCACCAGCCCTGCCACCACCTACAACGTGATGGACATCGGAGCTGCCGTAGTGCTGATCTATACCGAAGACGGCGGTGGTTCAAGAACATACCTCAACTACGACCAGTCGTCTGCCATCTACGACCTGAAGTATAACGCAGGGACAGTGGAAAGTACCAAGTGGTGTATGGAACCTGCCAATAGACTGGGACTCAATGTCACGACGAACAACGGCGGCGACGGCTATTACTACGCCACGTTCTATGCCCCCTTCGACGTACTGCTGCCCGCCGCTGATGGCGATCCGACCTACGATGCCTACATCTGCACGAAATGGTATAACAACGGTGTGCATCCTGCTAAGGTGCCGGCCAACGGCGCCTACGCAGAGGGCAGGTTCGTGCCGGCAGGAACACCTGTCATCATCCGCACCAGCGATGACAGTCGCAGCGTGACGCTGACCCTTCCCAGCACATCACCGTCGACGGCACAGTCATGCGTATTCACCGGCACCTGCCTGGAGCAGATGCTGACTGCTGATGCGTCGCACGATGTCTATACCTTCGGGCTGCCGTTCACCAGCACGGTGACGATGGACCCCAGCACAGGACAGGTCACGGCACCTTTGGCAGAGCAGGCTACCACGGGAGTCGGCTTCTACATCAACGCCAACCCCAACAAGGAGAACGATGCCCTGCAGTCGTTGTGGCTCAGAAACAATCGCTACGTGCAGCACAACAAGATCTATTATCGTGAAGTCCCTTCTCCTTCTGGTGCCCGCCGACTTGATGCTCCGCAGTTCGTGCCCGTCCTCTTTGACGACGATCAGCAGGAACTGGCTCCCGACGGCAGATGGACCACGGCTGGCGACAACCACGTCTACGACCTATCGGGCCGTTGCGTGGCAACTCCTGAACAGGTGCAGGACGGCACATGGTGGCAGCAGGCCTCCCGCGGCATCTACATCCTCAACGGCCGCAAACTCGTCAAGAGGTAAGCATGCAGGCTACTCACGAAAAGGTAGAACGATGTAAATGACATTAATAAGGTATAAAGGTATTTATCACTTATGGTTATAGCAGACAACTTTCAAGCGAAGAATTTTCGTAAAACAGCTTTCGTGAGTGGCTTGTTCCTTGCAGCAATGCTCCTGGCTGGCTGCAGCAGTAACCCCCAGAAGGCCGACGACCCGTTGGCCGACAGCGGACGCACTCAGCGAACGGAGAACCTGCTGCTGAAGCTGAAGGCACTGGGCGACTCGGCTGTGTACATGTTCGGACAGCACGATGCCACCGTCTACGGCATAGGCTGGGAGGCTGACTACGCCAACGACTCCACCGTCCACCAGCGTAGCGACGTAAAGAGCGTGTGCAACGACCATCCCGCCGTGCTGAGCTTCGACCTGGGCCGCATAGAGTTGGGTGGGGAGCGTAACCTCGACGGCGTACCCTTCGACCGCATCCGCAAGGAAGTCATTGCCCACTATGACCGTGGCGGCATGGTGACCCTCAGCTGGCATGTCGACAACCCGCTCAGTGGTGGTACGGCGTGGGTGGCCGACTCGCTGAAGGATGTAGAGACCCGCACGGTGGCTGCCGTGCTGGAGGGCGGCGAGAAGCACGAGCTGTTCCTCGCATGGCTGGACCGCGTGGCTGACTTCCTCAATTCGTTAGAGACTCCCTACGGTGTACGGGTTCCTGTGCTCTTCCGTCCGTGGCATGAGCATACAGGCTCCTGGTTCTGGTGGGGACAGCAGCACTGCACGGCCGAGCAATATAAAGCCCTGTGGCAGCTGACCGCCAACAGACTGAAAGAGCGTGGCGTCGTCAATGCCCTTTACGCCTATTCTCCCGGTACGGAGGCTGACGGCGACGAGGCACGCTACATGGAGCGCTATCCGGGCGACGATGTCATCGATCTCATGGGACTGGACTGCTACTGTTCGGCCCCCGACGGCGATACCACACGGGTTGCCGACTATGTGGCCAGGCTGGACCGCAACCTGGCGATGGTATGTGCCGTGGCCAAGAAGCACCAGAAGGCTGCCGCACTGACGGAGACGGGCTACGAGTGCATCAAGACCGACAACTGGTGGACACACGCCTTGGCCCGCGGCATAGAGCAGCATCCCATCAGCTACGTGCTGGTGTGGCGTAATGCCTTCAACCGGCCGAACCACTACTTCGCGCCCTATCCCGGTCAGTCGTCGACGTCGGACTTTGTCCGCTTCTACAACGACCGCCGGACGCTGTTCCTCAGCGATGTCAATGGCCTGTACTTACAGACTAAATGAGAAATGAGGAATGAGAAATGAGGAATGAGAAATGAGAAATGAGGAATGAGGAATGGTAGGGATTTTCACCCTGACTTCGGCGGTTTTAACATTTTGTGAGACACTCATCTCCGTGAGTGGCCTTCTCAATTCCGTGAGTGGCCCACTCAGCTCCGTGAGTGGC
>CAMJWJ010000051.1 GCA_946409435.1 uncultured Prevotella sp.
GCCACTCACGGAGCTGAGTGGGCCACTCACGGAATTGAGAAGGCCACTCACGGAATTGAGAAGGCCACTCACGGAGCTGAGTGGGCCACTCACGGAATTGAGAAGGCCACTCACGGAGCTGAGTGGGCTGCCTTCGTACTGCATTCATTTATAGAATGTCGCTTGCCACGTCGGCGCAGTCAACGGCAATCACTCGCTGGCAGCAGCCACATTGATGACCTGCTGAATGTCCAGCGCATTAACCTTACCGTCGCCGTTCACGTCCTCCTTGACAGTAGTGGTAGCATTAAAGTCCTTCTCCTCAATGTTCACAAAATTCTTCCATCCCTCCGTGTTGCTATATATATCCTTGCATCCTACCGGTACGTAGAGTGCCGCTTTCTGGTAGATATTATCATCATATCCGAATACGCTTTTTACTATTTCTGGCGGATTGGTCATCATCGCATTCACCGTAGTCAACTTTTCGCAACTTGCGAAAACATGGCCACCGATGGTTGTCACGCTGTTGCCAATGGTGACGGAGGTTAAGCCAGAGCAACCTTGGAAAGCACCGTTACCGATGGATGTCACGCTGTTGGGAATGGAGACGGAGGTTAAGCCAGAGCAACCTCTAAAAGCAGCGTAACCGATGGATGTCACGCTGTTGGGAATGGTGATGGAGGTTAAGCCATAGCAGTCTTGGAAAGCACCGTTACCGATGGCTGTCACGCTGTTGGGAATTACTGTGGTAGAGCACCCTAGGATTAACTCATTAGTTGCAGTTTCAATAATGGCATTGCAATTATTACGTGAATCATATTTATTATTACCATTTTCAACGATGACGGAGGTTAAGCCCTTGCAGCCATAGAAAGCACTGCTACCGATGAATGTCACGCTGTTGGGAATGTCGATGGAGGTTAAGCCATAGCAGTTAAAGAAAGCTCTGCTACCGATGAATGTCACGCTGTTTGGAATGGTGACGGAGGTTAAGACAGCGCAATTATAGAAAGCCTGGTAACCGATGGATGTCACGCCATCATCAATCATGACAGTCGTAATATACCCATGATAGTAGTACCAAGGTACATCGCGATCAGAAGAATAGTCGCTCATCGGACCATTTCCTTGAATCGTTAGGGTGTAATTGGCCTCTGTGTACGTATAAGTCACGTTCTCTCCACAGGAGCCGCTGTCGTCTGCCATTGCCAGCATGGGCAAAAGGGCAAGAAGGAATAATAAGAAGAAATGTTTTTTCATAAGGTTGTTTTTTTTATGTAGTTCATTTAGTCATTAATACATGGTGCAAAGTTACAATATTTTTCTAAAACACAATCACTTTTGCACTATATCTTTCACAATAAGACCAAAAACAGCCCGAAGCTTGATACACTTGTTCTTGCTTCGGGCCGTTTCTATCCGTTGTTCTATTGCATCGGACTTTACGGACTTTCACGGACTTTTTTATTGCATCGGACTTTCACGGACTTTTTTTATTGCATCGGACTTTCACGGACTTTTGCGGACTTTTGTTGTTGTCCGTGTTCGTCCGCTGCAAATATATTTCTGCGTATATCTGCGATTTCTGCGTGACTTAAAAATAATTATCTGCGATTTCTGTGTGCCACTAAAATTCAATTCGTGCCATTCGTGTAATTCGTTTTAATTCGTTGTCTTAAAAATCCGTGCAATCCGGACAAGGTGAGTGAGTACCTTCGCTTGGTTTCACCCAACAAAGGTACAACTTTTTTTTGTTTTTATTGGCTACTTGGTGTTTTTTTCTTACTTTTGCATCCTGTTATGGACATACAACAACTCTACAGACTCTATCAGCAGCACCCGCTGATCACCACCGACAGCCGCGACTGCCCCGAGGGCAGCATCTTCGTGGCACTGAAGGGTGCCACGTTCGACGGCAACCAATATGCCATGCAGGCCTTGGAGAAAGGCTGTGCCTATGCCATCGTCGACGACCCGGAAGTGTTCTCAGTGCATAGTTCACAAGAAAGCCGCCTGATTCTTGTCGACGACAGCCTGCAGACCTTTAAGGACCTGGCCCGTGAGCACCGGCGCCAGTTCGACATTCCCGTCATCGCTATCACTGGCACCAACGGCAAGACGACCACCAAGGAACTGATTGCCGCCGTGCTGCAGCAGCAGTTCAACGTGCTGTATACCCAGGGAAACTTCAACAACGACGTAGGGGTGCCGAAGACGCTGTTCCGACTGACCAAGGAGCACGAGATAGCCGTCATTGAGATGGGGGCCAGCCATCCAGGCGACATCAAGACGCTGGCTGAGACGGCAGAGCCTACCTGCGGACTGATTACCAACGTCGGCAAGGCCCATTTGCAGGGCTTCGGCTCGTTCGACGGGGTCGTCAAGACCAAGTGCGAGTTGTACGACTACCTCCGTAGCCGAGGCGACGGACTTGTCTTCATCAATGCCGACAACGACATACTGACCGACCAAATCAGCGAAGACGACCCGCTATGGATATCGTCATACGCTGCCAATCCAGACTACCAGGCAGCAAGCATCACGGGCGAGGTGATCGCCTGCGACCCCTTCTTGAAGTTCCGCTGGCGTGAGCCGCTGATGCTACTTGAAGAGGAGGGACGCTCCATGAAGTGGCATAAGGTACAGACCCATCTGATAGGCTCTTACAACATCGACAACCTGCTGGCAGCCATCGCCGTGGGCATCAACTTCGGCGTGGACCGCAAGAAGATCTGCGCCGCCCTCGAGAGCTATGTGCCGTCGAACAACCGCAGCCAGATGACGGTGACACCCTCCAACCACCTCGTCGTAGATGCCTACAATGCCAACCCGTCGAGCATGGCTGCTGCCCTCGACAACTTCCGGCGTATGGAGGTACCCCACAAAATGGCCATCCTGGGCGACATGCGAGAGCTGGGCGATACCTCGGCAGAGGAGCACCAGCGGGTGGCCGACATGCTGAAGGAGGCTGGCTGCGAGGAAGTGTGGCTGGTGGGCGACGAGTTCATGAAGACAGAGTGCCCATACCGTAAGTTCCACGATGTCGAGGAGGTAAAGACGGCTATTGCTGCGGAGCATCCCAGCGGCCGGTACATCCTCATCAAAGGTTCTAACAGCACACGGCTCCATCAGTTGCCGGAACTGCTGTAGCCAGCTTTCATCTCCCGTCCCTCATCTTTCACCTCTCACCTCTGAAAGCAGGGTCAGCGTCCGGAGCTGCCGGACGCCCTGGTGGTTGTTGTCCAGCTGCTCTACCTCCTTCAGGTAACGCTCAGCCCGCTCATGGTCACCCATGCCATAGTAGCCAAGGGCAAACATATACTTGCAGTGGATGACGTTCTTCGTATCCAACGAATCTTCCCAGATGAGCAAGTCGGGCAGTGAGACGGCAAAGTAGTCCATAACTTGATGTTCGAAGACGTGCTGCTTGCCGTAGTTGATGAGTCGGTAGAACCGGCCATGAGCCTCGCCGTCACATCCTAACTTGTAGAGAGCCATGCCTTGGTAGAAAATCTTGTCGGGCTTGGCGTCGTTGTAATACATAGCAGCGGCAGGCTCCCGGGGACCCTTGGTAGCCTCCTTCCAACACTGGCGTGCCTGGTCTTGCCGTCCGAGGGCATCGTAGGCAATGCCCAACAAGTAGTAGAAATCGTTCTCCTGAGCACCATAGAGCTTACCTTCACCAAGGTGGGGAGGATAGTCCAGACATTCATTCAGCAGCGTGACGGCTTTTTCGTATGCGCCATTTGCAAGAGCTTGTTTTGCCAGTTCCACACGGCATATCTGGTACTGGGCAGGCACCTTGCCTTCGCCGCCCTCCCACGGATGGAACTGGTGGGCATCGAGTTTCTGCATAGCGTCTTCGTAGCGGCCTAACTGATTCAACAGCGTGATTTCCTCAAGCACAAGGTCGTCGCGGCGCTGTATCAACTCCGGGTACTGCTGCAGGAAAGCCAGACGCTCCTCGTGGGGATGATGCAGGCGCTTGTACAGCTGGTCCAGTTCCATCAGCGTACGCTCGTCGTTCTTGTCGAGCTGGAATGCACGCTCCATATACTCCAGTGCCTCCTGCTGGCGGCCTTGCTTGTTGAAACGGCCAAGGGCAAGATTACGCCAGACGGTGGGGAACGACGGGTCGAGACGTGCCGACATCTCCCAGTTCTCGATAGCAAGGTCGTACTGCCGTTTGTCGTAATACAGACAGCCGAGATAGTAAGGAGCCTTGGCTCCCTTCGGGTTAACGGCCTTGGCCAGATTGAGCACGACGACATCTTCCAGACGGTTGGGAAAGCAGTAGTCAGAACACTGCTGCTCAGCCTGTTCAAGGTAGCTACACCCCTCGCCCATTGGAGAGGGGCTGTGGATGAGGCATCCCATATAATAATAGGTCATCGGACTGACAGCCTGCTGGCTGACAGCCGTCTGCCAGACGGCCATAGCTTCCTCGGAAAGCCCTGCGGCACAGTAGTCGAGAGCCGTCTCGTCGTAGTTCTGGGCAGCATCGTGCATCAGTTCCTTCAGCTCGTGGAGTATGTCCTGACTCCCCGTCTGGAAATACAACTCAAAGCGACAGCCGTAGTTGAAGGGGTCCAATAGCAACGACTCCTTGCACCACTGCGTCATCTCTTCAGCATGTCGCATCTTGCGTAGCACGTTAGCCTTCAGGGCACGGGCCTTGTGGTTGCAGCAGTTAAATGACAGACAGCGGTTCAGCTCGTCGAGGGCATCCTCATAGCGACCCTCCGACATACTGATGCATGCAGCCTCGTAGTAGCCGGCATCAGCCCACGCCTTGTTCCAAGTAGACTTCCAGAAGAGTTCGTAGGCTTCTTGCTGATGGTGCTGGTATTTCAGGCAGAGGGCCAGATTGAACAGTGCCTCACCGTCGTAGGGATTGGGGTTACGCTTCTGCCATGTCTTCACAGCTTTCCTCAGGTAGGATTCTGCCTTGTCAAAGCGGCCACGGCGCAGATACCAGAGACCTGTCTGGTTCAGGCAGCGCACATCGTTGGGGTCACGGCGCAGTGCCTCCTCGTAATAGTCAAGTGCCGACCAAGTAGCATGGCGATACTGTTCAAGGTGCAGTCCCGTCAGATACAGCTGGTCGTTGGTCTTGGTGTCGGCGGGGCACAGTGCTGCCTCAGCCGCATCGGGTATTGGGCGAATCTCGTCAGGCTCGGCATGCCACTGAAGTACGCTTCGCTGTCCATAGGCGAAGGCTTTTACGATGTCAAAAGTCAGCTCATTGAGTTTTGTATCACCGACATCAACGCTCTCTGTCAGCACACCTTCCGGACTGAGTGTCAGTTCCTTCTTATAATAGACCTCGCCATGGTCGTTTCGGAGAATGATGCAGACATGCTGTTCGGAAGTAGCGAAGACCCGGAAGCGAACGAGGCGACCACTTCCCTCTCCCTTTGGAGAGGACCCGGGAGTGACGCTTTCAATGTTGAACACAAAGTCCTTGGAAGCCTGTTTCACCATGCCGATGTCACGGTAGGGCATGAAGTACTGCACGAACTGCTTCTCCTCATACGGCATCAGCCACGCGAAGTCGGGCTGATTCTCGGTATATACGCCAGCCATCAGCTCGATGTATGGGCGGAAGATGGCTACCTCCTGCTCTCCCTCCGAGACAGAGAGACTATAGTCGTCCACTTGTCCTTTCCAACCTCCTTCCGGACTTTTCATTGGGGCTTCGTCGGTCAGGTTACGGTCCCATGCACGGCCGAAGTTGCCGTTGCCCCACGTCCACTGTTTCTTGCCTGGCGAGAAATGGTGAGAGGCCACATGCAGCATGCCACCGTGGGTGTCGTTCTCGTAACCACCCTCGAAATCGTATTTGGAGTTGACGGCCATGTAGCTTGTAGGTACAAAGATGTTATTGTAGTTCGAGATGTCTACCCCGGCTGAGTAGTCCATCTTATAATAGGTACCCGTAGCTATCGGAAACGACGATACGGCACGCTTGCCATGGTCGAAAACAGCATTGACATCGGGGGGGAACACACTTTGGTAAGCATCGTTCACCTCAACGGCAGGGTTGGCCCACCACAGGAAAGTCTGGGGCAACGGAGTACGGTTCGACACGCGGCCTTGTATCTCTAAATAGGCACAGCCGGGCCGCAGCGTAAAGCCGGCCATACCCTTCTGGTGAAACATGCGCTCCATCTCGTTCACCCACACCGTCACACTACCGTCAGCATTCTCCACAATGGTGCTGTCTACGGGCATGAAGGTTGACGGGCGATGGTGCTGAGGCCAGTTGAACTCGATACCGCCACTGATCCACGGACCGGCAAGTCCTACGAGGGCCGGTTTGACTACGTGGTTGTAGTAGACAAAATGACGATGCTTTATCTTGTCATAGGCCATCTGGATGCGACCGCCAAGCTCGGGCAGCACCATCACCTTAATGTATTCGTTTTCAAGCCACACGGCCTGATAGTCTTTGTCTACCTTTTCGTCAGACATCGTCTCAATGACGGGATAGGGATATACCACACCGCTTGAGCCTTGGTAGACTCGCTTCTCTAAAAACATCGGATTCTTTTCAGGCTTGCCCACCTCATAGGTCGGGATGGTCACCATTTCTCGCCAAGCTTTCACCATAACTGTATAATTATTTCTTTAGGTTGTCTGTTTGTTTGTTTTGTTTGTCACCAGTTCTTTTTCCAGCTGCTCCAGGCTCTTCCCCTTGGTCTCAGGACAACGGTTCCATAAGAAAACGAAAGCACAGCAGCAGATGGCACTGTAAATCCAGAAGGTTCCGCTGCTGCCAAGGGCGGCATTCATCGACGGGAACGAAAAGGTCAGCGTGCAACAGCCCACCCACAAGGCGAAGGTGCAGGTGGCCATGGCAATACCACGCACGCGGTTGGGGAATATCTCAGCCAGCAGTGTCCACGTCACGGGACCAAGTGTCATAGCATATACCGAGATGGCTGCTACCACGAGTGCCACCATCAGTACGCCTTTCACTTCAAAGAAGTAGCACGTGCCCAACGTAAGATAGATAATGCCCAGTCCGCCAGCGCCAAGGAGAATCAGCGTGCGGCGCCCCCATTTCTCAATGGTGTAAAGGGCAAGGATGGTAAAGATGACGTTGGCAACTCCCGTGATGACGATATTGATAAACATGCCGTCGACGTCGAAGCCTGCTCCCACGAAGATCTCCTGTGCATAGTTGAAGATGACATTCGTGCCACACCACTGCTGGAAGACGGCGATGACCAAGCCCAGCAGCAGCACCCGCCAGTATTTTGACTGCACCAACTCACGTAGCCCAGCCTCCTGCTGTCTCTGTCCGATTGCCTGCTGTCCCTGTCCGATGGCCTGCTGTTCCTGTTCGGTTGGCTGCTGTCCCTGTTCGGTAGGCTGCTGTCCCTGTTCGGTAGGCTGCTGTCCCTGTTCGGTAGGCTGCGACATTGTCGCAGCTTTCATCCTCATGTACACTGGGCTCTCCGGAATAAAAAAGCTCATCACCAGGAACAGCGCGGCGGGCAGTGTTTCTGCCCAGAACATCCAGCGCCAGCCCCACTCCACGTTCCATACCTGGCTTTCAGCCACAGTCGTGTCGCGAGCCAGCAGCATGTTGACAATCTGAGCAGCGAGGATGCCCAACACAATCGTCATCTGGTTCAGGCTGACCAGTCGTCCACGTATCTCGGCAGGACTGGTCTCTGCAATGTACATCGGCGACAGGGCCGACGCTACACCGATGCCTACGCCACCGACAAATCGTGCGATATTAAATAGGGTAAAGTCATTGAACAATCCCGTTGAAATGGCAGAAACCGTAAACAGCACGGCCGACAGCATCAGCAATGGCTTACGGCCATATCTGTCAGCCGCTGCTCCTGCCACCATGGCTCCTACAAGACAGCCTATCAGGGCCGTCGTCATAGCCACGCCCTGCATCAACGGCGAGTCGGCAATGCTGAAATACTGTTCATAGAACGGTTTTGCACCGCCTATCACTACCCAGTCGTAGCCAAAGAGCAGTCCCCCCATGGCTGCCACCATACAGATGAAATAGATAAACCCTTTATTTGTAGACATCATGCTAACTAATAATATGATTATGGTGCAAAGTTACTCTTTTTCTGCAAAACAAAGAACACTTTTCTGTTATTATTTTAGCAATAATTTTGTTCTCGTGCAACTGACATCAACGGCACATAATGCCGGTGAAAATACGGCCGCTGCTGATGCCCAGACGGCGAGCAGAGAAGTAGTCAGCCGACTGCTGGTATGTGCAGACAGGCGAGACACGAACCTGCTGTGCCTCTACTCCGGCATGGATTAGTTGCAAACGGTTACACTCTGGCAGGTCTATGTGCCATTTTTCACCGATTCCATCGGAAACAGGATACTTGCGACTGATGGCTGGCATATCAAATCCTGCCGCAGCGAAAGCGGCATATACCTCGTCGCCAACCTCGAAACTGTCAAGATGGATGCCTGGCCCTATCTGGGCAGTGAGCTGTCGGGGTTGCGTTCCGTAGGCTGCAGCCATCGCACCGACAGCTCGCTCGACGATACGCTTCACTGTGCCACGCCAACCGGCATGTATGGCACAGACTGCCTGTTGCTCTCTGTCGTACAGCAGCACAGGGATGCAGTCGGCCGTTGACACTCCGATACAGACCCCGCTAAGGTTTGTCATCACGGCATCGACACCCTCCAGTGCCTCCTGCCTCTCGGCGGCTGTCAGTGCCAGCAGTGCCTCGTCGATCTTCACCACCTTTGCCTCATGTACCTGATGGGGCATCAGCAGACGGTCGTCTCCGATACCCAGCAAGTGGCATAGCATCTCGCGGTTGAGGCAGATATCCTCGTCGTTGTCGCCACAATAGCGGTTGATATTAAACGAGGCATAACTGCCCTTGCTATAGCCACCATGACGGGTGGTACTGAAAGCTGTCACGCCAGCTCCCATGTCATAGTAATACAACTGCGGTTCTAACTCCATCATCTGCTTGTTTGTTTCCGTTGTTCTGGAAAATTTGCTGCAAAGATACACATTTTTGGTGTAGAAACCGTGCATTGACGCATTTTTCATACTTGTTTGACGCATTTTTCATCCATTTCATCAGAATTATTATATAACTTTGCAGCAAAATTCATCTTCACAAACTAAAACAACATCAAAATGAAAACAAAACTCTATGCATTTCTTGCCGTACTGCTCATGACATGCGCCATGGCAGTCAGCGCCAAGAAGGTACACACCTTGGGCGACAGCACAATGGCTCCCTACGACGAGTCAGCCACTGTGACACGTGGCTGGGGTATGTACTTCGGCAACTTCCTCACCAACGGATGGACTTCGGTCAACTACGCCAGGGGAGGACGCGACACCTATGGTGCACTGAACGAGTTGTGGCCTGCTGCCGAAAAGCAGGTTGAGGCTGGCGACTACGTCATCATCACCTTCGCACACAACGACGAGAAGAACAGCGGTATGGACGGCTACCAGCTGAAGGCCTACTACGAAAGCATCGGCGATGCCACTAAAGCTGCCGCCGTTGACCTGCGCGGAAGCATCCCCTCGACAACCTACAAGCAGAACCTTGGCAAGATTGTCGATGAGGTGCTGGCAATGGGTGCCATACCTGTCGTCTGCTCGCCCGTGTGCCGCAGCTATTTCAACAGCGACGGCACCATTCGACGTAACGGCCGCCACGACCTCGGCGACTCGTTCAGCATCCTGACCGAGAGTGGTCCCACGACGGGCAACAAGGTGCCTGCCGACGACCACACGATGGACTATGCCTACCACTCCGAGCAGCTGGCCAAGGAGAAAGGTGTGGCGTTCGTCGACCTGACGACGGCCACCAAGGAACTCTACGAGAGCTACGGCGACACTAAGTGCCACGAGCAGCTCTTCGACGGCGAAGGCTCCACACACTTCAACACCACGGGTGCCTTGCTGGTGGCTCGTCTGTGCGCACAGCTCATGAAGGAGCAGAACATTCTGGCCGACGGTATCGTCGTACCCACCGACCTGTCTATCTCGCCAGCCACCGCTGACCTCGGCGAAGGCTACAAGGGTCAGACCGCTGTCAAGGAACTGACCATCAACGGTTTCGGACTCACTCCTGCCGACGGCACCATCGCCGTGACGGCTACTGAAGGTATCATGCTCTCTACCGACAAGAACAACTGGCAGGAGAGCCTCAGCATAGACTATAAGAACAGTACACTCGTACAGAATATTTACGCCCGCGTGATACTGGCCAACGCCGGACAGTTCTCCGGCACCGTCACGGCTACGCTGGGCAGCAACACGGTGGAGGTCCCCCTCACTATCAACATCATCGAACTCGGTGGCGGCAATCCCTTCACTGTCACTTGGCCCATGATACCCAACGATGACGCTACCGTCACCGGCGACGTGGCAGCAGCCACCGCCAAGCTGGAAGGTCTTGGCAAATACGGCAACGTGAACGGCTACGGTGCACTGATAGCTCCCAACGGCAGCACGGGCGAATGGCCCACTGAGGGCATCGACGACGATCCCACTCAGTATGTGCAGTTTGCCGTGACGGCCCCTGACGGCAAGAAACTCGACATCAGCAGCATTGCCATGAAGGTCAAGGCACAGGGCGGCGGCTCGCTGCAGTGCCACGTGTACTACTCTACCGACGGCTTCGCCACACGTAAGACCATCTTTGAGTCTGGCGTGATGACCAGTGAGTGGAACGAGATTAACTGTCAGGACGTCGTCAAGGTAGACGACGGCGACCGTCTGTTGATACGTGTCTATCCATGGTCGAAGAAGGTAGACAAGGGGCGCTGGATATGCATCTCTGACGTAACGGTCAGCGGACAGTCGAAGGATGCTGCCGGCATTACCATCGACGACGCTGCCGTCAACTGGCCATTTGTTGGCGAGAGTACCGATGCCGAATACAGCAGCAATGAGTTAGGTGCAACCATTGCGGTTACAAACTTCAGCATGGGCAGTTCCCTGAAAATCAGTGGTGTGCGCAACATGGGCGGCTACAACTGCAATAAGGTTTACAACCAGAGTGGTGCCTCGCTGCCTTCGGCCACGACCGCTGACAACACCATGACATTTACCATCCGTCCTAACGACGGCTTTACGTTCCTGCCCGCCGAAATATCCTTTGGTGCATCACGCATCGGCACGGGCGGTGGTACGCTGAACGTTGTGGCCGCCGTTGACGACAACGAGCAGACGCTGGCCACTGGCTGGGCACCGGGTTCCTACAAGGAGGATCCGTATTACAACGACTTCTCCGCCAAGATTAACGGCTTGGCAGCTACTGCCGACCATCCGCTGGTCATTAAGATTGCCCTCTGTGGATTAGGCAACACCAAGGAGATTGGATTCCACGACATCAAGGTGAGCGGTACCATGGGTGGTGCTGCTGCACAGGTGACGAAATACACGCTGACTACCAGCGTCAGCCCTGCCGAGGCAGGCACCATCAGCGTAGACCCCGACATGACTTCGTTCAAGGAGGGCAGCGAGGTGACGCTCACGGCCGCCAAGAACTTCGGCTATAAGTTCAAGGAGTGGCAGGACGCTACGGGCGCCCTCGTCTCTACCGACGCCAAGGTGACGGTGACGATGGATGGCGACAAGACCATAAAGGCCGTCTTCGAGGCCGTGCCCGTCTACACCGTCAGCACCAAGGTGACAAACGATGCAGACCGTTCGCTGGGCAGCATCACGCTCTCGCCCAACGACCATAACGGAAAGTACGAGGCTGGCACCGTGGTGACTGCTACTGCCGAGGAATCGAAGATTCTGAAGTTCATGCAGTGGACCGACGACAACGAGGGTGCCGGCACCACGGCCACACGCCAGCTGACCGTCAACAGCGACATGGAGCTGGTGGCCAACTACGAAGTACAGGACTTTATTGCTGTCTTCGATGCTTCAAAGGTCAACTTCTATGCCTACTCGACAACGGCCGGCTACCCCTTCTCTGCCGACTTGACATGGGACGAGGAGCGTAACACGGCTGCCTCGATAGTCAAGGTAAGCGACGGCTCGCTGTGCTATACCAAGGACGGCGGCACACCTGTGGTGCGCAACCGCACGGGAGTCGTCATTCCCGACATCAACGGACTCTACCAGAACGGCTACAAGACTACCGACATCGCATGGCAGTACCAGTTCTCCACCAAGGGATTCACCGACGTGACATTCACTGGCGACATGGCCGCCAAGAATGCTGCCACGAAGGAGTGGAAGGCTCAGCTGTCACTTGACGGAAAGACGTTCACCGACATCGAGGGTGCCACCTGGACGGCTACGGCCAACGTGGTGAATCCCATCAGCATCAAGCTGCCCGAGACAGCCAACGGCCAGGAGATGGTCTACCTCCGCATCACCGGTACAGGCACGGAGCAGTTCAATACGGGCTATGCCTTCGACAAGGACTTCGACGGACTGAAGTACTGCGACCACTCGGAGAGCGGCGTGGGCAACGTCTACGTGCTGGGTACCGCCGAGGTAGCTGACGATGCCGAGGCTCCGGTAGTGACGGGTACCATCCCCGCCAACGACGCTGTCGGCGTATCTGCAACAGGTAAGATTACCATCACCTTCAACGAGCGCATCAAGGCTGTCGACGGTGCCGGCAAGGCCACCCTCAACGGCCAGGAACTGACACCCCAGTGGAGCAGCCGCTCGGTATCGTTCGACTACTTCAACCTGACCTACGGCGAGCAGTACGTCTTCACGATGCCCGAGGGCTTCGTACAGGACAACTCCGGCAACAAGGCCGCTGCCGTCAAACTGTCATTCTCTGTCATGGAGCGCCAGCAGCCCGATGCCCGTACCTTCGATGCCATCGTCGACGGTTCGCTGGAGGCTGACGTGGCAGCAACCAGTGACATGCCAGCACAATACAAAAAGATACAGGATGCTATCAATGCCGCTCCTGCCAACAGCACGCGCCCGTACCTTATCTTTATTAAGGAGGGCTACTACAACGACCCCAACGAGACGTTCAGCAGCAGCTATGGCTTCGTCTACACTAACCCTGGCGATGCCAGCAGCACGGCAACAACACAGATTGAGGGTGGGAAGAGCCAGTATGACGACTGCCGACTGGTGTATGTCAACAAGCCTAACATCCACCTTATCGGACAGGCTGTCGACAAGGTGACTATCGCCGGCGACCGTCTCGACGGCGGAGCAGGTTGGGACCGCACCCGTGCCTGGTATCACGTCAATGCCGGTGCAACGTTGGAGGTACAGGCTGGAGCCGACGGCTTCTATATGGAGAACGTGACCGTCGACAATGAGAACTGGACCATCGGCCGCAAGGAAGGACCGCAGGCACTGAGCATCAATACCGATGCCGACCGCCTGGTGTTCAACAACCTGAACGTACGCTCCTATCAGGACACCTACAAGGCCAACGGTACCTACAAGCGCGCCTACTGGCACAACTCCACTATCGAGGGTTCCGTAGACTTCATCTATGGCGACTGCGACGTGTGGTTCGAGAACACTACACTGAACATCAACCGCAAGAAGGGCGGCTACATCGTGGCACCGAGCCATCCTGCCGACACCCGCTGGGGCTACGTGTTCAACAACACACGCATCACCTCGACTTACTTCACTCCTGAGGAGGGTCAGATCTACCTTGGACGCCCCTGGCACAACAACCCCAAGACTGTATTCCTGCACACCCAGATGGAGCTGCAGGCCTACGACGGCTACTGGTACGAGACGATGGGCGGACTGCCCGCACTGTGGGCTGTCTACGACATCTGGGACAAGAACGGCAACAAGATGAGCGAGACATCGCGTGAGGACTACTGGTACTGGAACAGCGACAAGACCGAGAAGATTACCGGCAAAGCCAAGAACACGCTGACCGCCGACGAGGTGGCTCAGTACACCATCCAGAACGTGCTGGCCGGCGACGGCACCAGCAATGCCTCGACAGGTATGTGGAACCCGCTGCCCATCGTCGAGAAGACTGACGCTCCCGTGCTGAGCACCGTCGGCAGCGAGGTCACGTGGCAGGCTGTACCCTACGCCATCTGCTATGTCGTCACTGTCAACGGCCGCGTGGTCAGTTTCCCCACCGACACCACCGTCAGCGGACTGGCTACGGGTGACATCGTCACCGTTCAGGCCGTCAGCGAGAACGGCGCACTGAGCAATGCCTCGGCAGCCGTGACCATCGGCGATACCACCGGCATCGACAACACCGCCACCCGGCGCCCTGCCTCAGCGAGCGAATACTACACGCTCGACGGCAAGCGCATCGGCCAGCTGCGCCACGGTCTGAACATCGTCCGCATGAGCGATGGCAGCGTCATGAAGGTAACGAAGTAAAGCCGCAAAGCATGAAGCATGCTTAATATCACATAGTAAACGGGATTTTAATACAACGCATTACACGAATCTCATGAATGCCCTATGGCTTGGGCATCATGAGGTTCGTGTATTTTTTACGGACTTTTTCCTGCTATCAAGTTGGTAATTACTTATTTTTTCGTACTTTTGCAGGCAAAAATAACTATGAGAACTATAAGCACACTGATTCTTTGGATTGTCGCTGTTGTAGCAACAGGGCAAGTCAATAAGTTGTTCATCCAAGACTATACCGACGAGCAACTCAAGGAACTGCTGCCCCAGCCAGGCAGCTTCAGACCCGTACCACCGGCCAAAGACAACTTCTGGCGGCAGTCTTTTCCAAGCGAGCTGACAGCCGACTACATCGCCAACGCAGAGCAGTACATAGATGCGGTGTGGAACGACATTCCCGACTCAGTGTTTGCACAATTCAAAAAGACCGGCAACCGCACCAACTACGAGCGCATGCACTTTGCACTGCGCACGCAGCTGGCCTGCCTCGTGATGGGCGAAGTCATGGAGCACCAAGGACGCTTCGTCAGGGACATCGCACGGGGTCTGCACTACTTCCAACGGGAAGTATGGTGGGGACTGCCTGCACACTACCCTACCAACCATCCTAAGGCCGACAACCAGGTGGTCGACCTCTTCAATGCCGAGACTGCCAACATGCTGGCATGGACCATCTACATGCTGCACGACGAGATAGAGCAGCAGGAGGCAGGACTCTGCGAGACCATCAGACAGGAGATTGACCGCCGCATGCTGACACCCTGCCGGACAACGCGCTACGGATGGAAACGGCTGGTGAACAACTGGAACACCTGGATCTGTGAGAACTGGCTGTCGTGCATCATGCTCTGCGAGACCGACGGCCAGCACCAGCAAGAGGCCATCCTGCAGGTGGTGGAGAGCCTTCGCACGTTCTACCGTGGCTACCCCGACGACGGCGGCTGCGAGGAGGGACTGTCGTACTGGGACCGTGCTGCCGGCTCCTTCTTCGAGTGCCTCAATCTGTTAGACCTCTTTACAGACCATCGCCTCTCGTTCCGCGACAACATCAAGCTGAGAGCCATGGGGACGTTTGCCTATAAGACGTACATTGGCAACGGCTACAGCGTAAATTTTGCCGATGCCCAGCCGCAGGCCCGTGTCAACGTCAACGTGCTGTTCCCTTTTGGCCAATACATCGGTGACACTGCGCTGACGGGCTACGCTGCACTGATAGCCCACTCGGACGGTTTCCAGCAGCACCCTGCCTCGCTGTTCAACAAGTCGGGCAACTACCCTTCCCTGTCACGCGAACTGCTGTTTCTCTGCCAGTACCCCGACTTCAAGTCCGTCGAGCCTGCGGAGCCGCTGCTGGGAGGCTTCTGGCTCAACGACCTGCAGGTGTTCACCGCCCGTTCAGCGGCAGGCACCAGCCGTGGGTACTTCCTGGCGGCGAAGGGTGGCCATAACGACGAGAGCCACAACCACAACGACGTAGGCAGTTTCATCGTCTATCACGACGCCCAGCCCGTCATCGTCGACATCGGCGTCGGCACCTATACGTCGCTCACCTTCAGCAAGCGCCGCTACGAGCTGTTCAACTGTCGGTCGGCCTACCACAACGTGCCTCTCGTAGGCGGCATGGAGCAACATGCCGGAAAGCAGCACAGGGCCAAGGATGCTGTCTGTACGCACGACAGCCACAGTGCTGCCCTGACGCTCGACCTTGCCGATGCCTATCCCACAGAGGCAAAGGTCAAGAAGTGGCTGCGTACCATCAGGCTCAACGGCAACAAGGGGGTGACCGTCACCGAGGACTACGAGTTGCTTGACCATCAGCAGCCTACGGAGATCGTGCTCGTCAGTTGTGGAGAGACGAGGCTTGAGAAGGAGGGGCGCATAGCCATTGCCGACGATCGCCGCACCCACCACGTCAGGTACGACAAGCGGAAGATGACGGCCGTCGTAGAACGCATCGAGACCGACGACGCACTCATCCTCAACGCCTGGCAGCACAAGCCGCTGTGCCGCATCCGCCTCGTGCTGAAAGACAGATACTTACAGGACAAGGTGAACTATATCATAGACTGACGGCTGACTGAGAATCCGGGAACACAGTAACACATACACACTCACGAAAATGAAGATAGTAGCAGACGACAAGATTCCGTATATCCGCGAACAGTTAGGACGGCTGGCCGACGAGGTGGTCTACCTGCCAGGTGCAGCCATCACGGCCGACGACGTGCGCGACGCTGACGCACTGGTGGTAAGGACACGCACCCGCTGTGATGAACAGCTGCTCGGTGGCAGCCGCGTACAGATGGTGGCTACGGCAACCATCGGCTACGACCATATCGACACTGCCTACATGCAGCGGGCAGGCATCGAGTGGACCAACTGCCCCGGATGTAACAGCGGTTCGGTGGCACAGTACGTAGAGTGTGCATTGCTGCTATTGCAACGTGAAAAACACCTGGCGCTCAGCGATATGACCATCGGCATCGTAGGCTGCGGACACGTCGGCTCGAAGGTCAGGGCCGTTGCCGAACGGATGGGCATGAGGGTGCTGGTATGCGACCCGCTATTGGGACAGGCCGACTTCGTGAGTCTGGACATCATCGAGCGCGAGGCCGACATCATCACGTTCCATGTGCCGCTGACACGCGACGGCGAGCATGCTACGTGGCACATGGCCGACGACGGCTTCATGCACCGAATTACGCGCGTACCTATTATAATAAATACCAGCCGTGGCGAGGTGGTTGACAACGAGGCACTGCTCCGTGCACTGAACAACGGCCGCGTGGCCGACGCCGTGTTGGACGTGTGGGAACATGAACCTCAGCTGAATACGGCACTGCTGCAACGCGTATTCATTGGCACACCCCACATCGCCGGCTACTCAGCCGACGGCAAGACGAATGCCGACAACATGGTTATCGACGCGCTATGCCGCCACTTCCGCCTGCCCCACCCCGGCACTATCCTGCCTCCTCCCCTGCCCGACAGCTTCCACTATACAGGCTGCCCGCTTGACCTCTACGACCCGTCTTCAGACAGCCGTCAGCTGAAGTCTGACCCCTCCAGTTTTGAATCTTTACGTAATAACTACCCGCTTCGTCGTGAGTATTTTGACAAGTAAAGTGTACAAAAGTCACCAAAATGGGTTCAAAAACTGCACAAGTGGGGGGTGAGTGTGCATCGTTTGATGCTTTTTTGCAAAAAATATTTGCGTAAGTCAATAAAAATGTGTTACTTTGCACCCGCTTAGCGACACTTTTTGTCGTGAAGTATTCAGAAACAGACAAAATTATTAACGAATTTAAAGAAGAAAATTATGTCAGAAATTGAAAGCAAAGTAAAGGCAATTATTGT